>JBKJJX010000226.1:0-11755 GCA_046597825.1 Bacteroidota bacterium
AAAAATTGTCGAAGCACAAATCGAAATTCAATCCTTGCGGGCAAAAAAGCAGGCGCTGAATAATAATATCACGCAATATGAACAGCAGTTTGAGAAAATTCCCGGCAAGAGTATTCATTATGCCCGTCTGGAACGCGGCAGGCTGAGTGCGGAAAAATTGTATATCGTCCTCACCGACAAGCTGAATGAGGCAAACATTTCCGAGCAATCACAGTTCGGCCATATCGATATTATTGATCGGGCGGCGGTTCCGATTGAACCGTCAAGCCCGAACGTTATTCTGAATCTTTCAATCGGCTTTGCTCTTGGAATGTTTTTGGGGATTATTGCGGTGATTGTTCGTGAGTTCCGCGACATCCGGATTCATACGCCGGAAGATTTGAAGAAACGGGGATTTACTCCTTCTGCCGTTATGATGTCGATGCACAATGAGATCAAGCGACTTGAAGGAAATACAGTTCTGTCGCTCTACGGACGACCGATGGATCCCCATCTGCTCACCATGGCGGAATCATTTTCACCCGTTGCCGAATCGTACCGGAAGCTGCGGACGAGTGTTCAATTCGATCGTTCTGATCGCCGTCCTCAAACAATTCTGGTTTCGAGTCCCAACCGGGATGAAGGAAAATCCACGACGGCGGCGAATCTTGCCATTACATTTGCACAAACCGGCAGGCTGACGTTGCTCATCGACTGCAATCTTCGTCGTCCCGCGATTCACTCCATGTTCGATTTATTTCAAAATCCGGGCCTCTCAGACCTATTGATGGATCGGGTTGGGTACGATAATATAGTACAGGTGACATCGCAGAAACATCTGCATGTTCTCAGCGCCGGCACTGTCCCGAAGAATCCTTCGGAACTGCTCGGCTCGGATAAGATGAGAGACTTGATTGAGCAGGCGAAGATAGAGTATGACGTCATCGTTATGGATTCGCCGCCCGTGCTGACTGTTGCAGACGCGAGTATCCTTTCAACTATTGCGGATTGTCCGATTCTTGTGGCAGCAGCAGGCTCCACGCGCATGGAAGAACTTGAACGCTCAGTAGAAATGATCAGCGCTGTCAGTGAGGGGATGCCGAGGTTTGTTCTCAACAAATTTGATCAGCAGCGTGCTTATGGCATTTCGTATGCGCGTGCAGGATACGGCTATTATGGTATCGGACCTTCAAACGAAAAAAGAGAACCAGGACTAATTAATATGGGGAAATGAAACAACAGATCCGATTATCCGTGTGGTTGGCAGCTATTATGGTTGGCACCGTGTTTTCAACATTCGCGCAATCAATCAACAGCAATCTCTCTTCAGCAACATCGAATGCCCAGGCGGGCGCGGATTATTTTGTTGCCCGTTCCAATGAAATGACAATGTAAGTGAATATCTGGGGATTTGTACAACACCCCGGGCGGTATGAGGTATCGACGAACGTTGATTTGATTCAACTGCTTTCCTTTGCAGGCGGGCCAACGAATGACGCCGATATGCACGACGTACGAATCTCACGCATTGTAAAGCGTGATGGTGTCGTATCAATGAAGGATATCCGGATCAACATGAAAAATCTGGATAAGATTCAGGAATCAAAATTATTGCTTGAGCCGGGAGATACAATCTTTATCGATCACACATCCTGGTTAACTATGAGAGATGTCGTCAGTGTTGTTACAACAGCAGCCATCGTAACTGCCGCTGTTGCACAGATTTTGAATTACTCGAAATAAATTATTTAAACGCTCCCTCCTTAGAGCGGCGGCACGTTCCTCCTCCCGCGCCCGTATTTCATCAAAGTTCTACGACAAATATGTATGATGCCTCAGATTCGATCCTTTCTTCATGTCCTGTTCGGGCATCCTATTTCTAGCGATGCTTCAATTCACATGATGGACGCACACGAGCGCCTGCGAACAATTCTTCGTTCTGTACGTCGCACCGGTATGTATGCAACTCCTCTGATGATAGCCGCAATTGTGTTTGGATATGTTGAACTACGCCTGGGGAAGGAATGGACCAATGTGGCTATCATAGATCTGATGCTGATTGGTGCGGTGATTTTTCTTTTCGTGTCGATCAATCGCAGCAGATACTATTTGATGGCGAGATCAGCACGGCTTCTAATGGAGAAGAGGCAGAATGCCGATAATCAAGTAGAGGGTTCTCTTTGGAAGGATTATCCGGTCGACGATAAGATGCGGACCCGCATTGAGGCAGCAAGGGGAAATCAGGCGGAACTTCTTCTCGGCCAGATAGATATGTCCGGGCGTGCAATGTGTGAATACGGGCTCTTGCCATTCATTCCATCGGTTTCACATGGGGAATTCATGCCACGGGATCGCTACACTATCGACATTATTCTGGATGGCGACGCGATTTTACTTCGCAAGAATTATCGCGGCGATAGAAGACAATGCATGCGCGAATGGTTTTATCTCGAACAAATGTATGGCAAGGCAAGAGTTCCAGTTGTGAGAAAGATTGATGTTCGGAACGCTGTTCTTTCCATGGATTACATATTCGGACGGACCTTGCTGGAAATTCTTCGTGATAAGGGGGCATTAATGCGAGATTCCGACGTTAAGAACGATCCTGCGTTTGTTGGAATGAAGGGAGAGGAGCGCCAACGCAAACTCGACGAACGCGGAAAAGCTCTGCTAACGTCCGTGTTTTCTGAAGAGTTCTTGCAAAAAGTGGACATGCTGGTTGCAAATGTCCACGCATGTCGAATCTCGGACCTGGATATTCGCTTCGCCAATATCATACGTGATAACTCGGGGAACCCCTGGATGATTGATTTTCACGAAGTGAGGAAGTACCCGGTGTGGGCCGAATATCTTTTCCGTTTCAAACGGGCCGGAGATATTCAAAACTATTTTAGGACTTTTGGACGGTCGATGGTTGAGATGCGAATTGGCGCTATCCCGAAGAACAACACGGCCGCATGCGTAACAAATAATTTTGCCAAAAACTATGGCCCATCAAGGAAATGGTAGTTTGGGAAGGATTCGAGGTGCAACAATGTGCAGAGGCTTTTTATTGTTAAATAGATTGATGCGGTCCGATGATTTCTGAAACAATATTATCGGCGACCGAGCAGCGTGATGAAATATTGCACCGAACATTCAACGGGGCGAAATGGATGTTGTATCTGTCCGCGTCCGCGCTTGTCGCCGGGTTCGGTACGAACGTCATACTTGGCAGGCTTGGAGCTGAGACACTTGGCTTCTACAGTCTGCTTATGCTCATCGTGAGTATGGTGCAGACATTTTTTGTGTTTGGGGCCGCGAACGTTCTTGTTCAATACATCCCCAATCTTACGCCTGCGCTGCGACCAAAGTTTATTTTTACGTATTCGATTATAGTCTTCGCTGTCGGATTTCTTTTCCTCGGAATTTGCCTGGCATTTCCTGCCATAATGCAGTTCATCTTCCGGCAAGAGCTCCACATTCCCGTCGGAATGTACATGGTCATTCTCGTGCCCTTGCTGCTTGCTCAGGTTTTAGTATGGGCTACACTTCAGGCAGATCTTCAGGGGTCGGTCTTTGCTCTGTCGCAGAACTCGGTCTCATGGTTCTACTTTGGGAACATCGGCTTACTACTGGCGTGCGGGTTTCTCAGTCCGGCTGGAGACACCACAAGCTATATCTTTGGCGCGGTTGTGCTTTCGAATGTGGTGGCGCTGGCGATCGGCGCATTTTCTTTGCGGCGTGAATATTTCCGGCTGGAAAACATCTCAGGCGGCTGGTTTCTGCCGAAAGGCTTCTGGCGTTTTACACTTGCGCTGCATTTCGGCACGCTGTTCAATTTTATCATTTCGAATGCTGCACCTGTCTTTATTTTGAGGGAACTCGGATTGCGTGAGCTCGGATATTTTCGTGCTGCCTCTGTGTTCGCCGGGTTTGTCAGCTGGATACCGTCTGTGTTTGACAAGTCCTTCTATCCATCGTTTACCAACTTAGTAAGCAAGGGACTACCCACCGATGAAGTGTACGGAAAATTTTCCCGACTCAACGCGATGAGTAGCGGACTCGTTGCCCTTGTGATTCTGTTGTTTACCCGCGAACTGCTGAGCGTGTTCGGAAAGGATTTTGGCGACAGCGCATACTTTTTGCTGATAATGCTTTCCGCCGGATTTGTAATTTCAACGCCATTCATCTCAATCAACTTTGCATTGATCACGGCGCATTTGAAAACACCACACACAATGATTGTGTATGCGGTTGGCGCCGGCGCCGGCATTCTACTCTACAGTACACTTGTGCCTCAATTCGGGTTGCAGGGAATTGCCATTGCCTTTATTTCGCTTCAAGTCATCATGTTCATTCTGAGCTGGGTGCTTACGTGGCATTATACCCGTTCACCGTTCCCGGCGCGGGCATTCGTGATAACATTATGCGTGGTTGGTGTCGGGCTTATCGGGGCGCGCTTCTTTGGTTCTGTTTCGATTACAAACACAATCATCAAACTCGGCCTGGCCGGTTGTTTTCTGACGTTGCTGTTCGTAACAAAGCTTGTTACAAAAAATGAAGTCGGGGAGATGCTCGCTGTCGTGCTTCCCGCCAGATTTATCCAGCGGAATGTGCGATGACGATGCTTCGGACGAATATCATCATCGGGTGCATCTGCTTCGCGGCCGTTTTGTTCTTCGGCATTATCTTAATGGAAGTGAACCCGGACCTCGTCGCATTGGCTGCGACACTGCTGATTGTACTCTTTGGGATAAGAGACAAAAGGTTTTTGCTTGCGGGGTGGTTTCTTGTCTCGCCATATTTTTCTCCGTTCGGAATAGAAGGGATGGCAAATATTGCCAGTAATTTGTCCCACAACATTTTCGTTCCGATTATCAGTCTCATCATTTTGAGTCTGAGTTTTGCGAAACAAAAGAGGATTACATTCGGCAAGGAAGAACTTTTTTTGCTTTGTTTTGTCGGTTATGCATTCCTCTCATCGTTTTTGGCAACGAAGGGCCGGTACGACGATCTTCGCATGATCTATCTGATCTATTTGATTCCGTTCTTCCTCTACCTTGTTGTTAAGAATATTACGATCGACACGAAGCTGTTTCAGATGTTCGCGTACGTTTCCATCTTTCATATTGTCGCTGTCTCGATGATGTGCGCCTATGAAACGGCCACGGGGGAAGCTCTCTACCATTCCCAACTCGACTGGAACGACGTTGGTTCAGGGCACAGATTCGGCGGACCCTTTGGTAGCCCGATTATTCTTGGATTGTTCGTTCCGACTGTGTTCTTCTACATTTATCTCGCCTGCAAGTTCGAGCTCATTCCGCGCTATGTTATGTGGGTCAGCGCTGTGCTCGCGACGTTGCTCATACTTGCCACCTTTACGCGCTCTGTCTGGCTGGGAGCGTTTGTTGCATTCGTTTACGTCATGTATAAGACGGGCAGGGAAGGCAAAACCAAACTGCTTAGACTGGCAATATTCGCGGCCGCTGCCGTTCTGATTGTCGGTGTCATTACAATTGTGTCGCCGGCTGTTCAGCAGCGATTGACGGGAGAAGAGAACGCAAATTTCCGGGTGGTGATGGCAGAAGCCAGCTTAAATATGATCAAGGATAAACCTCTCGTCGGATGGGGTGCCGGTACGTTCGATGACATCTCCGACCGCTACTTGTTCGACGCGTTGGGAGTGTACATCGTGAAAGATACCTCGCATGTTACGCTACTGACAATTATGGCAGAGCTTGGAATTTTGGGGGCTCTTCTTTTTGTTCTCTTTATCTATTTCAATCTCAGCCACAAAGGTGTCAAGATGAGCGATCTTCCGCCCGATGATCAGCTTATAGTTGCACTCAATATTGGCGGTGTCCTGATTTTTGCCATTAACGGCTTCCTGATCGACATGCGTTTTTATTCGGTGGCCTATTCATGGTTTTTTATCAACCTGGGATTCATCTATAGCATGTATCGCGACCATGCCCAGGCAAACATTGCAATTACATGAAACCAGCCTTGCCACATAAGCCGCTTCGCGTTCTTATCGTTTCGGAATTTCCGTACAAGGGAAATATCGTTGGGGGAGTGCAATCCGCCGTGCAGATTCTGGCAGAAGCATTGTCGAAGCTCTCTGCCGTCGAAAAGGTTCTCGTTATGAGTTTCAATACTGAGATCGATTCGGACCAGGTCGAGCAGTGGAATGAGAAATTGACCGTGCATCATGTTGCAGGCCAGCGCAGGCTGAGTCTGCCGACAAGCTCGTTCTACGATTTTCTAAAAGGGAAAAAAATTGCCGATGCGTTTCGTCCGGATATTGTTCACGGTCAGGGAACAGGTGCGCACGGCGATGTTGCCAGCAGGCTGGGCTATCCAAATGTCATGACCATTCACGGCGTGGGAAGTTTTGAAGCCGAACTTCGGGAGCGAAAGAATAAATTTATCGGGCCGATGCGAATATGGCTGACCAAAAGAATGATCAACAGGGGAATGCAAAATGCAGGCGCTGTTATTTCCATTTCGGAATTTGACCGGCATTTCTCCACGCGCATGGGCAAGACAAAAGTTATCGGGATTCCGAACGCAGTCCGGCAGGAATTCTTTGATGGCGAAGAATCGTTCTCCGACTCGATGCACATCATTTTCGCCGGACTCGTCATCGTTCGCAAGAATGTGGTCGGCATTGTGCGGGCATTTGCAAAAGTGAAAGAGCAAGTGCCTGATGCAATTCTTGATATCGCAGGCCCAACGCCGGACAAAGGATATCATGAAGAAGTCTTGAGAAATATCGATCCCAAAGTAAAAGACGCCATTCACTTCCACGGTAACATGAATGGGCCGGATTTATCGAAGCTGATGAAAGCAGCCTCGGTCTCTGTTATGTTTTCGGTGTATGAGAATTTGCCTGTAGCTGTCGCGGAGGCACTTGCACTTGGGAAGCCTGTTGTGTCATCCCGCGTTGGCGCTGTCGGTGAAATGATTGAAGATGGGGTGAACGGTTTTCTTGTGGAATCGGGAGATGAGGAGATGCTTGCCGAACGTTTGATCCGCTTGATGAAAGATCCGCACCTTCGTTGTGAAATGGGGAAGAAGGGCCGTGAGCTGGCGAGAAAAAAATGGACCCCGGAAAATGTTGCACAAGCAACAGTCGACGCCTACTACTCTGTACTGGCATCGGCTCAAATAACAAAGACAGAAAAGGAACATACACTATGACGATGCCATTAGCACTGCCGAATAAAGAACGTGCCGGAATCAAGAAACCAAAGACCGCTGAAATGAATCCCGGCCCCGGATTTCGCATCCGGACAAATGGAGCGCTCCCGCCGCAAGAGATTGTCGACGGCTTCCGCGAATTTACGACACCGGATATATCCGACATCATGAATCGTCTGTATACAATGGTTCCCGAAATCAGAAATCTTACTTCGCCGGACTTGAAGCTTCTCGGGCCCGCGTGCACAGTGCGCGTGTTCCCGGGTGATAATCTCATGGTGCACAAGTCATTAGATATTGCCAAGCCGGGAGAAATTATTGTTGTCGATGCAGGCGCATCGCCGATGAATGCTGTTCTCGGAGACCTTGTTGCAACGAAAGCCCGTCATCGCGGAATCGCCGGCTTTGTGGTTGATGGGCTCGTACGCGATATCGAAGGCATTCTTGAACTCAACATCCCTGTGTTTGCCCGTGGAGTAACGCCTATCGGGCCGCTGCATCGCGGGCCCGGTGAAGTGAATTATCCGATTCAATGCGGCGGCATTGTTGTTCATTCCGGCGATATTGTCATCGGAGATATGAACGGCGTCGTGATCGTTCCGAAAGAAGTTGCGTTGAATGTTCTTCAGCAACTGCGCACCCGCCGTCAGGGTGAAGCGGATTATCTTGCCGCAGTAAAACGTGGTGAGTTTTCCAATGATTGGGTTGACAGACTTTTAGACGATTCGGGGTGCAAGATTACGGACACGGAATGTTCGAGGAAAGGAACACCATCGAATGGGTGATCGCCTTCAGAAACGATATCTTGAATACCTTCGGGTTGTCTATCATTTGCGGCGAGGGTGGGAGAGATTCAATCGTCCAACCTCGAAGCTGGATGGACGTGGAAGAACCGAATTCTATCACAAAATCTGGCGGTCGGCTGCGGAACAACTTTCTGCCGAGTTCATCCAGCTCCCAAATGGATTCTGCGACGTCAGACTGGGAGGACAGGTCACACGGATTTACGAGAACGTTGTTCGTCTGGACGACCCGCTCACAACGAGGCTCGTCCGGGTCAAGCCGTTTGTTCACAAGATGCTTGCAGAACACGGGATCCCGGTTCCTGCTTACCTTGAATTCGGTCTGAGTGAGCTTGAGGTAGCAAGGCAATTTCTTCGGAAAGCGGGTGGTCCTTGCGTTGTAAAACCAGCGGAAGGTGAATCGGCGGGAAACGGCGTGACGACAAATATCCGAACGCAAAAGGATTTATTGCGAGCTGCAGTTACGGCTTCGTTGTTCAGTCGTGAACTGTTGATTGAGCACCAGGTGGAAGGAACCAATTATCGCATGCTTTACGCTGATGGGAAACTCCTTGATGTAATCCGGCGGCGTCCGCCGTCCGTTGTGGGGGATGGTCACTCCTCCCTCCGCCAGCTCATCGAGGCTGAGAATCGGGAACGAGGTAAACGAAAAGGAGGCGCGACACTCACACGAATACAGATCGATTCGGACTGCAGATCTACTCTCCGCAGGGCGGGACTAACTCTGAATTCAGTTCTTGAGGCGGAACGGGAAGTGGAGGTCAAGACAGTAGTCAACGACAATGGCGACAGAAACAATATTTCTGTTCGTGGAGAGATCAGCGATGCTATGGTGAGAGAAGTCGGACGCGCTGCTGAGGTACTAGGAGTTCGTTTGGCGGGGATCGATGTCATCACCAAGGACCCAAGGGTCTCCTTGAGCGAAAGTGGTGGGGCGATCATTGAGGTGAATTCCTCACCCGGATTTCACCATCACTACAACATAATCAACCCTGACAAAGACGATCGGATAGCGGTCCCAATCTTGCGGCTGTTACTTGGACTCCCAACGGAAGCGGGGGTACCAATCAAACACGAACTCACTGGGCAGGAATTATGAAAAACGATCGATCAAATGGCGGCCTCCCTTCAGCAATTCTGCTCGGAGGAGCTATAAACACCTTATCCGTTTCCCGAAGTTTGGGTCGCGAGGGTGTGGAGGTTCTATCGCTCAGTTTACCTCCTTCTCATGTGCAATATTCGCGATATGCCCGATGGATCCCAATGAAGACGAGCGTCGATGTTCAGACGCAATGGCTCCAGTGGCTCACGGCGAATAAAGAACGATACAGGGGATCAGTAGTATTAGCATGCGGAGACGATGCTCTCGAGTTCCTCGCGATTCACAGGAAAGATCTTGAGAAGGATTATCTTCTTGATCTTACCAACGATCGTGTTCTTATGGCGATGCTCGATAAGGCGCAAACATATGCAATCGCAAAAGCAGCCAACGTGCCGGGTCCTAATGTGTGGGTCGTGAACACTGAGGTGGAGCTTGAAGAAATTCTGGAGAGCATCAAATACCCTTGCGGGTTGAAACCGCGCGTATCTCACGTCTTCAAACAGCACTTCGACCTGAAGTTGTTTGTCGTTCATGGCCCTGAGGAGTTGTTAAGGGTCTTTAACGAGGTGAGTAAACTCGATATGGAAATGCTGGTTACTGAGATTATTCCTGGTGGCGAAGAAAGATATTGCAGCTACTACACGTACATCGATGAGCACAGTGAACCGCTCTTCCACTTCACGAAGAGAAAACTGCGCCAATATCCGAATGGTTTCGGCTACGGGACGTATCACGCGACCGATTGGAATCCAGAGGTTGCGGAAATGGGACTCCGGTTCTGCAAAGCGAGTGGATTGCGGGGATTGGCTAACGTTGAGTTTAAGCGCGATCCCCGCGACGGTCTCCTGAAGTTGATTGAATGTAATCATCGATTTACTGAATCTAACGAATTGGTGAAGGCAAGCGGTTTGGACTTGGCATTACTGGTGTACAATCGTCTCACACATAGACCTCTGCCATCTCTGAGCGGGTACAAGAAAGGGCTCTATCTGGTTCGGCCTGTACAGGATTTTCTTGCATTCCGTTCCTTGAATAAAAAGCATGAACTCACGTTGGGTGGCTGGATTCGAAGCCTTATGCATCGGCAACGATTCGTTTACTTTAGCTGGCGTGATCCATTGCCGTTCGTGTATAGTTCTTTGATTTTCATCCGTCGGCAAATGAGAAAGATTCGCGGCGGTGCCAATACGAAGAAGACAAACTCTGGTGATGTAAAACCGAAGCTACAACAAAGGGCGGCCAGCGAATCTATTTATCGGACGATCACCAGGGAAAGGTCGGTGTAGCTATGGTGACGATGTCGCATCAAGAGCTGGAACGCTTTGCGACCGAACTCCTTGCGGGCGCACAAAGTTCACGTAAGGATGCTGAGCGCGTTGCACGTGTACTCGTGTGGGCTGATCTCCGGGGCCGCCATCCTCAGGGTGTCTTCAGGATTCCCGTACTCGCGACGATGCTGAAGCACGGGCTTATCACGTCACCCGCACGGATGACGTGGTCGGAACTCTCGCCGGTCATGTACCGTCTTAATGCCGGAAATGGCTTTGGCCAGATAGCCGGCGAGGAAGCCATACGGAAAGCAGTCGATCTCGCGAAGGCGAGTGGTGTCGGTATGGTTGTTGTCAACAACAGCAATCACTATGGCGCGGCGTCTTATTTTTGCGCACTTGCGGCGGAAGCAGGTTGCATCGGCATGACGTTCACCAACGCAACGCCCAAAGTCGCACCGCATGGCGGCACAAAACCAATCTTCGGGACGAACCCGATTGCATTCGGCTGCCCAACATCATCCGGCATTCCGATCCTGGTCGACCTTTCAACGGCTGCAATCGCTGGTTCAACAATCCGGCATCTCCAAGAGTCCGGCGGCAAAATTCCCGAGGGGGTTGCCCTCGACGCGAACGGCCAACCCACAACGGACCCCGCTGCTCTCGAAACTGGCGCCCTGCTGCCTGCGGCAGGCCCTAAAGGCTATGCTCTGGGTTTTATGGTAGAAATTTTTTGCGGCATCCTGGCCGGTGCTGGAATGAGCCACGAGGTTGGTCCATTCTACTCCACATGGAAAAGGAACGTCAACTCAGGCCATCTCTTCATGGCAATGGATATCTCGAAGTTCCAGGCGCCCGAATTCTATTTTGAGAGAATCGATATGCTGCTCAGGGAGATCAAGTCCTCATCGACACTCGAAGGCATCGATGAGGTTCTCTTCCCCGGCGAGATCCGCGGGAGGTACATGAAAAAGTACATGCATGAAGGAATCCCTCTGGGTGAGGAAACCGTCCACGCTCTCGAGAAGCTTGCCCGTTCGCTCGCCATCGAAGTACCATGGAAAGAGTCGGTACCGATCGTGTCATGAAGAGAATTTATCGGAATCACATCAGATAACACAAGGAGAAGGTTATATGAAAACAAGGATGTTCAACTTCGATCCAGTCCAATTTGCAGAGCAATTCGCACAGGAAGGTTATGTCCACATCCGTCAGGGTGTGACTGAAACAGGAACCGGGAACACGCCAGCAGGGCGAGGCGGATTACCTTGCCGCAGTGAAACGCGGAAAGTTTTCCAACGATTGGGTTGACAGACTTTTATGGGATTCGGGGTGCAACATCGGATGATGAACAAAGCACTGAGAGTGTTTGCCTTTGCGAGGCAATCATGGATTAAGCTTGTTCATCCGTCATTGCG
>JBKJJX010000143.1:0-17038 GCA_046597825.1 Bacteroidota bacterium
TCCATCTGAAAAATATTCTTGATCCTTCTTTGGACTCATGTCAAGAAAAGGCAGAACCGCAATTGTCTTTACCGCATCTTTTTCTCCAACATTTTTTGAGGACGGCATAAGAAAATAGAATGCCGCTGCTGCAAGTACTGCCACCGCACCTGTAATCATCCATGAAAGCTTTAACGGCTTTGTTCGTGTCTTGTTACCTCCGCCTTCACGTCTACCCCGCAACTCTTCTGCAAGTTCACCCGCTGACTGGTAACGGTCAGCCGGATTCTTAGCCAATGCCTTCTTAAGAACCTGCTTCAGATTAGCATCGAGATGATCGGGAATGACCGGCTCTTCATTGAGAATAGAGTAGATGGTTGCCTGTTCATAATCGCTCTTGAACGGCAATTGACCGTTAAGCATCTCATACAACACAACGCCGAACGACCAGATATCTGTTCGATGATCGACGTTGTCACCGCGAGCCTGCTCGGGAGACATGTATCCCGTCGTGCCGATCGTGCTTCCGGTTTTCGTCAACGACGAAACGCCTTGCAACTTCGCGAGACCGAAATCCATAATCTGAATGCGGCCGTCGGACCTCAGCATGATGTTATCGCTTTTGATGTCGCGATGGATGATGCCTTTCTTATGGGCGGCATCCAGGCCTTCGGCAATTTGAGAAGCAATAGTAATAATCTGCTCAATTGAAAGATTTTGTGCTGATGAGCGAAGCGTATTCCCTTCAACAAATTCCATGACGATGAACTGCCGTCCGTCAACCTCCTCAATTGCATGAATAGTGCAGATGTTCGGATGGCTCAGGGCGGCGGCGGCTTTCGCCTCCTGAAGGAAACGGGCGGCGTCAACTTCGTTTGAGACAAGAGTATGAGGCAGGAATTTGAGGGCGACAACGCGGTCCAGTCTGGTATCATGGGCCTTATATACAATGCCCATTCCGCCTTCGCCGAGCTTTTGAAGAATCTTGTAATGAGAAATCGTCTCGCCGGTCATCTGGCCTAGCTTCCTTTCACCAATGCCTGAAACCGTTTGTTGTCTTTCAACGGCTGCCATCGTGTGTCGAACCGGAGTAATTGCCGGGAGAATTCTGCAGGAATAGTAACGAGGCGTTCCAAAAGATCAATGGCTTTCTCGTGCTCACCAACCTTTGTATAAACTTCAGCAAGATCAATTAGACGGGAACTTCCGCGCCACGCTTCTTTTTCAACCGGGAGGAGCTCGACTCCGTGCCTCGCTTCACGAATCGCGTCGTCTTTTCGGCCAAGATACGCGTACGCAATGCCGAGAGAACTATGGAGCCTTGCATCTTCGGGAGCAGATTGAATTCTGGTTTCAAGTTGTTTTCGTCCATCCTCGGCGAAACGACGGGCAGCGGCCTCATTGCCTTTTGCGCGTTCGATGCGCGCCTGAATAAGTGAAAGAGGTACATACGCGAATTGGTTGTCAATATTACCGGAAGGCCGTAGGTCTTGCAGTGCTGCTTCAGCGGCGTTCAGGTCTCCACGAAAGAGCTCGACGCGCAGCATTGTAGCGAAGAGAATTTCAGATCTGATCCGGGTAACATTCCTTGCATCGATGAGGATCTTCTCCGCCCGATCGAGATCACCGTTCCAGAGAACGATATTGGCTGCTTTGCTTGCATGGGCGAACTCGTTGTCCGGTGCAAGGAGAATTGTTCGGTCATACGCGGAGTCGGCCTCTTGGTAATACCGGGCAAGAGTAAGCGTCTCGCCCATCTGTCGGACAATTTCCGCCGATCGCGGATCTGCAGCAATCGCCTTCCTGTAGGATTCAATCGCTTCGTTCATCTTTCCCTGCCTGCGCTTTACGGAGGCGATACCCTGATGCACATCGGCATTGTTCGGCTGATATTGCAATGCCAGATCGAATTGTTTGAGCGCGCTTTCGTAATCAAGTTTTGTCTGATAATAGTACCATCCGAGTGCACCGTATGCTTCTGCAAGATTCGGGTCGAGTTCAAGCGCTCGGTTGGCAGCGTCCTTTGCTTTTGCAATTCGTCCGTCTGTTCTGTCGTAATACATCCAGTACATCATTGAATGCGCACGCGAGACTTTGGCGTAGGCCGCAGCAAAGCCCGGGTCGGCTGCGATTGCCTGCTGAAACATTCGGATTTGAGAGTCATAATTCATTTGCGCAACGCTGCGGTCGGCGTATTCAAGTCCCTTAAGATAGTAGTCATATGCCTGGGCATTATTCGTCAGTCTCTTCTCGACATTTTCTTTCTCGTGTTGAAGGAGCTCTACATTGAGTGCGCGCGCAACTTCTGATGCAACATCCGACTGAATCGTGAACGCATCCGAGAACGTCGCTTCGAACGCCTGCGACCACGTTTGCATTGTTGTGCCCGCGTTGATCAATTCAGGATTTACGCGCACGCGCTGATCTTTGCCGCCAGACCACCTGACTGTTCCCATCAGGACATAGTCCACTCCCAGTTCCTTTCCGATCTCGCCGACTGTCTTTGTCGTTTTCTTGTATCCCCGTGCACTTGATCTGGCAATAACTCCAAGTCCCGAAATACGCGAAAGCCGGCTCGTTATTTCATCCGTTATTCCGTCTGCAAAATATTCCTTCTCAGAATCACCGAGATTTTCAAACGGAAGAACCACCAAAGTTTTTGGTCCGACTTTCTCGCCGGTGGTTTTCCACGGCTTCGTCAGAAACACGACGACTGCGATCAGGATGATACCTGTCGCAATTCCGGCCATGCGGAGTTTCTTCTGCGGAGATGGGCGTTCGGGAGGAAGCACTCTGAAATGTTCTTCCGATTGGACGGCCGGTGTAGGCAGTTGCGTCAGAGTTTTTCGTGACACTCTTCCGGAATCTTTTCTCGTCCTGCGCAGGTCTATAATCATATCGCTCACATTCTGGTATCGGTCACCGGGATCTTTTTCCAGTGCGCGGTTCAGAATGTGGAGGAGTTCGGAGCCTGCTTCAGGAAGGTACTTCGTGAGAGGTTCCGGTTCTTCATTCAGAATGGAATACATGATCGCTGCATCGTGTTCCCCGCGGAATGGCAGCTTGCCCGTCAGCATCTCGAAAAGCACAACTCCGAACGAAAAAATATCGGAGCGTCCATCAATCTCGCCCCCCTGAATTTGTTCCGGTGCCATGTAAGCAAGAGTCCCAACGGTTGATGACGCCTTGGTCAGTTTGAGCGAACCCTTCAGCTTGGCAAGTCCAAAATCCATTACCTTAATCTGATTGCGGGAATTAACCATTATGTTCTCGCACTTGATGTCGCGATGGACAATTCCTTTTGAGTGAGCTTCCTGCAACGCGTCCCCGATTTGAATTGCATAGCCAATGGCATCATCCGGCTTCAAAGCCGCATGAGCAATCTTATGCCGGAGTGTCTGGCCCTCGACAAATTCCATGTCGATAAAAGTTTTTCCTACGTGCTCGCCGATGGAATGTATGTTGCAGACATTGGGATGATTCAGCGCCGATGCAGCTTTTGCCTCCTGCAGAAATCTCGCTTGCTCCGATTCGTTGGTGTTAAGATGTTGGGGCAAGAACTTCAGCGCAACGATTCTGTCGAGCTTGAGATCCTGGGCTTTGTAGACGACGCCCATGCCACCTTCACCCAGCTTTTCCAAAATCTTATAGTGTGAAACCATTTGTCCAATCATTGTACACGCCTCTGCCAAAAAGATGGCGGATCCAGAAAATTGCAGCCACTCACAAACGAGGTTCGTGGACAATTTTCGGACATTCCGCCTTCGCCCAGCTTCTCAAGAATTTTGTCCCGCCCTTTGGGATTCCGCTTAGAGGCGGGATTTCCCGCTCTCGGATTCCGCTCCACAGCGGGATTCGAAAAGCGGAACCAGAAAGCGGAATAGTGTGAAATTGTCTGCCCGATCATTGTTTCAATCCCATCTTCTTCGACAGCGCCGCGAAACGGGGATCCCGGCGCAGCGCATCAAATCGTGGCTCCACGTTCATCCAAACCAACCAACTTGATCGCTCCTCGTATGCTTTGTTGAACCAGGCAAACGTCTGGTCCATATTGCCAAGCCCGATGTAGATCATTCCAATCCAGTAAGAAGGAACGTATTGTTTCTCCGAACGCTTCATCAATTCATCCAGCATCTTGAGGGCTTCAGTTTTGTTCCCTGCTGCCGCGCGGGCATGGCCAAGCATTGCAGTAGCTATTGTGCTGCCACCGGAGAGTTCAACAGCTGCTTCAAGTTCTCTGATCGATTCCTGAAACATTCCCTTCTGCAGAAACGGCCGACCAAACCATAGCCTGGCTTGAAGGTAATTCGGATCGAGTTCAAGGGTCTTTCGGTATTGTTCGATGGCCTCGTCATAACGGCGGGACAAGTAAAGCACATGTCCAACTCCGGTATTGATCGCAAGTGACAGAGGATCAAGCTGTTGTGCTTTCCCGATTTCTTCGAGGGCCTCGTCGAAACGTCCGAGCGCTTTGAGGAAGTCAGCATAGTAATGGTGGCCGCTGCTATAGTTTGGATTCAGCCTGAGAGTCTCCTTGAATTCCTGTTCGGCGCCCGACCAATCCCAATCATACTGAAACTTCACCACTCCAAGTGAAGCGTGTGCTTCAGCCATTGATGGATCGATGTCAATTGCTTTCGCCGCCGCAGTCTTCGCTTTAGGAAATGCTTCATGAGGTGGAAGGAACTCAAGCAGAGCAAGTATCATGTAGGCATCGGATGTCCCCGCGTATGCAAGGGCGTAGGTCGCATCTCTCGCGGTTGCTTGCTGGAAATAATCGATGGCCTTGTTGAGACTTTCCTCCGTTCTCTTTCCGAGAAAATAACGTCCCTTCAGATACAAATCATAGGCCTCAAGATTCTTCGTGGACTCTTTCTCAATCAGGCGTTTCTCATCTCCCATGAGCTGAATCTCGAGCGCATGCGCAACACGCTGGGCCACATCGCTTTGTATCGCAAAGATGTCCTTGATATCCCGATCATAGTCATCCGACCATAAGTGTTCCTGGCTGTTGGCATCGATAAGCTGAATGCGAATGCGAACCGCATTGCCTGACTTTCGAACACTGCCCTCAATTACATTTGCAACATTCAACTCCCGACTGATTTCGGCGATACTCTTGGTTGTGCCTTTGTACTGCATGACCGACGTTCGTGCGATCATACGAAGACGACGAATCTTCGAGAGACGAGATATCAACTCTTCTGTCATTCCATCGGCAAAGAACTGGTCATTGGGATCCTGACTGATGTTTGCAAGCGGCAAAATGGCGATGCGTTGTTCTTTTGTTTGCATAGTTACCGGTGCGGTCTCGCTCTGCACGGAATACAATTTCAGAAAGCTATCATATCCTCTCAAGGGCAGTGTGCCGTCTTCCTGAAACCGGATGTTAGAACCTGCAACGAGATCACGCACAGTACTCGAGACCAGCACTTCATTGATTGCTGCGCTCGCTGCGATGGATGAGCTGATCTCGACTGCAAGCCCCTTAACCTCGCTGCCGATAACGTCGCACTCACCCGTGTGTAGTCCGGCCTTGAGCAGCAAGTCAACGTCGCTCGCGCTCTGAACGATCTCAGAGGCTGCGCGAATCGCTCGTGCGGGACCATCGAATGTTGCGAGAAGCTCAGTATCCATACTTCGAACCTCCTGCCCGCGGTATCTGTCAACCATCGAACGAAAAATGCTTCGCAGTCTTTGATGGTGTTCCGCTCGTAAGCCTCGATCAACAACCTGCACGGTCAGCACAGTCGCGAGGATTCTATCTAATTCAATGGTTTGATCCGGTAGCGTGAGGAAACGTTCGACTTCATCGAGAATCGCATCCTGGTTCCCGACCCAAGGAATGTGGTCATTCCCAGCCAGCTCAACAAATCGTGCTCTAGGAATCCGCTGCGCCATGTATCGGCTTCCCCCCACATGGCTGTCTGAGTCGCCGGTTCGATGGAGTATCAGGCTAGGTACATGAATCGACGGGAGAATATTCCGAATATCAATTTGAGTATTCATTTTCGCGAGAGCCATCGCCGCTCCGGGGCTTGCACCTTTTCGAAGATATGCGGCCCACCACTCGCAAAACGATTCGTCGTTCGCGACACTGGGCGCCATGGTTGCAAGGTCAACCACACCACCCCAGCCCTCTTTGATTGCGTCGAAAAACTTCTGGCGTTCTTCCGGAGTTGGAGCCCACGGGTATTCCGCATCCCAGATTCTTTTTGCGTACGACCCGTACATTATTAGTGCCCGTGTTCGCTGAGGGTATGTCGCAGCAAAGAGCGCCGCCATCGGGCCTCCTTCCGAAACTCCAAATAGCGCTGCTCGTTTTGATCCGACAGCATCCATTACGGCACGGAGATCGTCCATTCTCTGCTCGAGTGTTGGCAACTCCGACTCATGGACTCGATCGGATAACCCCGTTCCTCTTTTATCGAACAGGATGAGACGGGAGAAGGCTGCAAGTCGGTTCAAAAACCTTGCCATGGATTGCTCTTCCCAATAATGGTCAAGATGGGAAACCCATCCCATGACGAAGATCAGATCGAGCGGCCCATCGCCGACGACTTGATACGCAATGTTGCAATCACCGCTGCGGGCATACTTCGTTTGTGGGGGTTTTGGCCTCGAAATGGAAATCGGTTCAGAGAGTGATGATGTTTGGAAGGCGAGTAACTCGCTGACAAACGCTTTCGCCGACCGATAGCGATCTTCTCGATTCTTGGCAAGAGCATGGTCAAGCACGTTTTGAAGTCCTGAGGGCGTCTTAACGAAGTTTTCTAATCGAAGTGGCTGTTCATTGAGAATGGAATACATCAGCGCAGGTTCGTACTCGCCGCGGAACGGAAGCCTGCCTATCAGTAATTCGAACGTCAGGACTCCAAGGGAAAAAATATCAGCACGTTCGTCAATGTCCTCACCTCGAATCTGTTCGGGTGCCATATATGCAAGCGTTCCCACCGTTACACCATGGCGGGTGAGCCGAAGAGAGCCCTTGAGCTTTGCAAGCCCGAAATCCATAACCTTCACCTGATTGCGAACGTTTAGCATGACATTTTCAGGTTTGATGTCTCTGTGAATGATTCCTTTTGCGTGCGCTTCTGCGAGCGCCTCTCCGACTTGGATCGCAAAGGAAATCGCATCGTTCGTTGGTAGAGACCCGGCTGGTTCTGTCCTCCCAATTTTCTTCCGCAATGTTTCGCCATCGACGAATTCCATCACTATGAATTCTTGTCCGCTTACCTCCTCGATTCCGTAAATGGTGCAGATGTTAGGATGATTGAGCGCTGCTGCTGCCTTCGCTTCCTGAAGAAAGCGAGCTTTGTCCTGCTCAGAGGCAGAAAGGTGTGAAGGAAGAAACTTCAGGGCGACGAGTCGGTCGAGTTTGATGTCTTCGGCTTTGTACACCACACCCATTCCTCCTTCGCCCAATTTCTCCAAGATTTTATAATGTGAGATGGTTGATCCAATCATACGTTCATCCTTGCCGAAGAAATTGGGCTCCGGAGGACAGGTCCGCCCTCGCACAACTTCTCAAGAATCTTATAGTGAGAGATGGTCGTACCAATCATGAAAATACCCCGAATGTTGAAGGCGGGCTACAGCGCACAGGTCCGCCTTCGCCAAACTTTCCAAGGACCTTGTAGCGTGAGATTGTCTGTTCGAATATGTGATTCTCCATCAGCTTTCTGCCTTTAAGGATTCAATAAGGCAGGTGGGGAGAGTCGGTGTAGCAGTCTTGGCGTGAATCATTCAAGAAGCCCTTTTTCGGAGATCATCTTTTCGACCTCATCAGGATTTACCGGGGTCAGGCCGGTGAGAATTTCCCGTCCGGTCTTCGTAATCACGATCGTGTCCTCGAGTCGAAAATGGATCTTCTTTTCCTTGTCTTCGATGATTGGTTCGAGATTGAATACGACACCCGGGACGTACTTTCCGCTTCTACGATCTCCAACATCGTGAACGGCCATCCCGACGAAGTGCCCCGCATAGTTGGGCCACAGCGCGGCATAGCCGTGCTTTTCGTAGACTGACTTTCCGATTGCAAGAAGATCATCATACGTAACTCCGGGCTTCAGTGCCTCTATCGCCTTCTCGCGGTACTCCACGATGCATGCGTACATCTTCCGCTGATCGGCGGTGAAGGTTCCATTCACGGGCCATGTTCGGGTAATGTCCGTAACGTAGTAGTTCACGTCCGGTGCATAATCAAGCAGTATGACGTCAGCAGATTTCATTCGATGGTTGTTCGCATTGTAATGCCAGTCCAGTGCCTGTTCGCCGGAGGCAGCAATAGCGAAATATGCAGGATTCTGCTGTCCGTTGTATTGATAGTAGAAGTCGCACGCAGCCACGATCTGGTATTCAAAGAGACCTGGACGGGTTATCTTCATCGCTTCGTTAAATCCGAGTGCACCGATCCGACCGCATTCTCGCAACACGGCAATCTCCTTCTCATCCTTGATCCATCGCATTGCATGGATGGAGGGGGAGATGTCTTTGATCGTGATGGATGGATATTTTGACCTCAGAAGATTCTCGAAGTTTGTTTCCCTCGGAATTCTTCCGTCCCATGGATCTTTTAGTCGTTTCGCACGGAGGGCATTGCTCCTGTCGGGGCTCATCTCCGCCGTTTCTTCAGGGCCGAGGTAGAGGTTGACAATGCGGTTATCCACTAATACCCGATTGAGAATTGCGGTCAGGTTCGACCTCGACACGATACTATCCATTTTGTACAAAGCTGCAGCTTCAGATCCAGGTACTATCCTTGCCTCTCTCTTGATGTCGCCCGGAGTGAACTCAGGCACAAGGAGGTATGAAGTCCTGGCACTGCCATCGATGATCAGAACGGCGTCCGGAGTTTCGACGCCGGTGAGATAGTAGAAGTTATTGTCCTGGCGAAACTTGACATACGCTTCGGGGAGTTCAGCACCGAGGAACACAGCAACGCCGCCGCCAATCGTGTCCATAACTGCGGAGCGTCGTCTTGCGAAATCGTCAGGCGTGAAATATTTCCACATGTCCTGAGCGATTGCCGGAGACGCTAGGACGCACAAGATAAAGATTCGGAGGAGTGCCTTCATACAAATTCCTTCTGAATGGTGAATGAGGAACTACTTGGAGATGTTCGTAGGATCAACCGTTAGTTCATTCGAGTACTGATCATTCCGTTGTTCCGAAATAACGATCAAGCCAGGCAAGGGTCTCTTTCACTAATTGCGTCCGGGGCACAGAATGTCCTCCTTCGTATGCAATAATTTTCTTGTTCTCATTGCTTGTTCCAATCAACTCGAAGAATGGCCTTTGAGAGGTCTCATATGGAAAGAAGAAATCATATTTTCCATTGAGCATCAAGACCGGAGATTTTATCCTCGGCAGAAAGTAAATCGCCTCTGCCTCCGGCAATGCTTTCTGGAAGAGGAGTCCCGCAACCAACAAAACAATTACTCTGATACGCTTCTCGACCGCCGGAATTATTCCGCCCATTGCGCCTCCCCAACTGGCTCCAAAATACCCGATCTTGTTGTGGTCAATCTCAGACCTTGTTTCCAGATAATCGATCGAGCGGCTGCAATCCTTCGCCCACATGATGACGTGATCTTTCCAGAAATTTGTTTCTGTAGGATAGTCGGAGTGCAAATCATCTCCCCGCTCATATGTACTTTTGTAGATCGGATACATGACCGCACGTCCGCTTTTCAGAAAAAAGTCCAGCCGCGACACTTCGAGCGATGATTCACTTGATCGTGTGTGGATCGCACCGGAGCCGGGGAAATAGATAATTGTTTGATAAGGAGGTTTTCCCTTCTTGGGAAGAAAGAGATACGCCATCATTCGTTCTCCGCTGTACGCGGCGTTGAAGGTGATCCGCTCCCTGATCCAGTCCGTCTCCACTTTGGTCGATTCAACTTTGGCATTCAAGGGAGTCTTGTCGTAGGAATACTGACTGGCGTAGAACGCGAATGTTTTGTCGGACACTTTTGGCTCGCGCAAAAAATCCCGAAATGGTAAGACGATAGGTTTTTCGAGACTTGCCTTCGGGGCTCCACTGCCCGTGTATTGTATGCACCGGAATCCATTCGTCTCAGTCCGATCAAGCGGTGACTGGGCATATGCATCGTTGAAGGCGTAGGCAGGGTCGTTCCAACCTCCGCCAAGTATAAAGCGGCCTCCAAGATTCGTCTCGTTGTAGCACCACTCGCGTACGTTTCCGCCGAGATCGTAGATTCCAAACCGGTTCAAGCTCTGGGAACTCCCGACTGGTTTAGGGCCATCACCTCTGAGGTTGCTCATCGGGACAATCACGGGACTTGCCCATGTGAACGCCACCCGATCCCAGTGATAGATTGTCGGAAGTGACTTGCCGACGAATTCCGCATATGCTACGGCTTCGTACCAGCTCACGCCGGTAACGGGATAATCATCTTTGCTTGCGGGATAGTCGCCGACTTCCCAAGTTGATGGACCCGACTGGCCTGTCTTGTCGGTGAATAACTTCATCGCTTCTTCCCACACAAGCTGCTGACGATCCTTCACGACGGGATATTTCCAATACTCCTGCTTCTTGTATCCACCACCTTCAATAAATTTTTTGAATTCCTTATTGGTCACTTCATACCGATCCATCAGAAAGCTGCCGGCATCAACCGGTTCGAAATTCTCCAGACCGGGCATATGCAATGCCGCCGGGGCAGCAGTAATCTTATACCCACTGGCGAAGGCCGGTATGGATTCCATTCCCGCAGGAAGACTTGCTGTGTCTGACAATTGAAACAACAATGTATCTGCAAAGAACGACGAGTTCCAAATGAGGTCGAATGTAGTCCGGTATCCGGTCTTCTCCAGCTTCACTCTTGAAAATCCGAGAGGAAAACGAATGCTGTCTAACGGCGTCCGGCCAATGTAGCGCCACTCCGATGAAGGCTTTGAATAGGGCTTTGCGAAAACATCTGCCCCGGTTGGAATGGAGTAGAATCGTTCGGTTCGAGAGAACCGCGGCAAGAGACGAACTAAGAGGGGATCCCCGGCAATATGTTGTTCTGCCTTTGCGGCGAGTTCAAACGCAGTCCATGCGCTGAGGCCTTCTGACGCTGTACCATCCTGAACAAGCCGCTCTATTTCAGGAAGAGCTTCCTCTCGCGCCCATCGAACATTTGCATTGTGTTTGAACCACCACACGAGTAAGACGGACATTGCAACAAAGAGAATCACGATGGGGATCCAGAAAGAAGGTTGCTTGATTTTTGTGCGCAGCGTAACCGGTTTACTCGCAACAGGGGAGCGGCTCGTCTTGACTGCCTTCAGATCGGAGAGGATTTCGTCAGCCGACTGGTACCGTGCTTGGAGGTCTTTTGTGAGTGCCCGATCCACGATCTTCGAGAGCGCTTCGGGTGTGTCAGGACGAAGGGTTGTTATTGGCTTTGGTGTTTCGTTCAGAATCGAGTAGATGATCGCGTGCTCATACTCGTTCGCGAAAGGCATTTGTCCTGAGAGCATTTCATACAATACAATACCGAAGGACCAGAGATCGCTCCGGTGATCCACTTCTTCACCCCGCGCCTGTTCGGGCGACATGTATGCAACAGTTCCGAGAGTGCTGCCCGCTTTCGTTACCTGCGAACCACCCCGCACTTTCGCCAAACCGAAGTCCATGATCTTCACGCTGCCATCGCTAGTCAGCATGATATTGCTGCTCTTGATGTCGCGATGCACAATGCCTTTTCTGTGGGCTGCCTGTAGTCCTTCCGCAATCTGAATACCGACGCCGACCACTTCGTCCACCGACAAGGGTGCAGACCGAATCCGATTCTTCAATTCCTGTCCGTCGATACATTCCATGACGAAGAATGTCTCGTCATCAACCTCTTCGATGGAATGAATCGTGGCAATATGCGGATGGTTCAGGGCCGCAGCGGCTCTCGCTTCGATCGCGAATCGCTCGCGGTCGGTTGCATTTGCCGTGAGGTGCCGCGGCAGGAACTTGATGGCGACATCGCGTTCGAGTCTTGTGTCATGGGCTTTGTACACCACACCCATTCCGCCTTCGCCTAACTTCTCCACAATTTTATAATGAGAAATGGTCGTACCAATCATGAGAGCACCTTGAATGTTGAAAGCGGGCTACGGCGGACAGGCCCGCCTTCGCCTAACTTCTCAAGAATCTTGTAGTGAGAAATTGTTTGACCGATCATTTTGCCAACCCAATTTTCTTCAAGAGGTCAATAAACCGGGGGTCGGACCGGAAAGGATCCCATTCCCGGTCCTGCTGAAGCCAGATCATGGTGCCGGAATGATTGTCGAAATCAGCATTGAGCCACTTGAAAATATTCTTATCGTCTTCAAGTCCGGCATAGACTCTTGCTATGTAGTATCCGGGACATGTTCCCGTTGCAAAACGTTGCTCGAGCTCCTTCGCCAGGTTCAATGCTTCATCTTTTCTCCCAAGTAATCCGGCACAATACCCAAGAAACGACACGGCCTCGCCTGAACGACCGGATGCCTGAACCCCTCTTAACGACGCGGCATATCCATCTTGCACCTTCCCCATTTTTATGTAGATTTGTGATTTTCGGTAGTATGCCGGACTAAACGACGAGTCGATGAGCAGCACCGCGTCAATTTCTTGAAGAGCCCTCTCGTACTGTCCTTCCATGTAGTATGCAATGGCCACATTTATACCTATTACCGGTGAGAGAGGATCAAGTTCCCGGGCTCGCTTGATTGCCGTAAATGCCTCCTCGTGACGACCAAGAGTGTGGAGCAAAATGGAATACCAATGATATGCTGTTGGATAGTTCGGGTCGAGAGAGAAAGCGATCTTGAATTCCTGCTCGGCAGCATCCCAATTCCACATTGCAAAGTTTGCGAACGCAAGTGTTGCGTGGGCGGGTGCAAGTGAGTTGTCGATTTCAAGCGCCCGGGATGCTGCGGCAATAGCTTTGGGATATGTTTCTTTGCCCGGTACGCCAGCATACTGTTCCATAAGTGCATAACAGTCAGCCAGTCCAACATAGGCTAATGCGTACGTCGGATCCAAAGCGAGCGCCTGATTGAAACAGCCGATGGCTTTCTGGATCTCCGCTGCGCGGCGTTTGTTCCAGTAGTAGCGACCCTGAAGGTAGAGCTTGTAGGCTTCGGCGTTATCCGTGTAGCGCCGCGTGACTTTCTTCTTCATCTCACCGCTCAGACCAAGACGGAGTTTGTTGGACACTTCGCTCGTGATTTCGTCCTGAAGCGAGAGCAGCTCTTTTGCATTCCGTCGATACCGCTGTCCCCACAGTTGCGACTGTCTCCGGACGTCCACGAGATCGACCTGAACGCTCAAGTCGTCTCCTTGTCGTGTGATTCGTCCTGTAAGCACGGCATGGACATTGAGTTTTGTCCCGGCCTCCTGCGGGTCGGTTCCCCTGAGTCGAAAAGCAGTGCTGCGGGGAACGACCCGAAGGTCGGGTACTTTCGTAAGACTGTTGATGATGCTTTCTGTTATTCCGTCGCTGAGATATTCCATGCTTGGATCATTGCCGGCGTTTTCAAACGGGAGAACAGCGAGAGAGTCCAGCGCCTCTCCTCGACCCTGGAACAAGAACCACGCAACTACTGCTACGACCACAAGAAGCGCAATGGAAATGGCGATTCTCAACCACGATTGTTTCTTCGGAATCGGTAGGGTAGGCGTTACGACAGATGAAGAATACATCCGCTTCCCCTCTGAGTCTCGTTTGAATCGCTTCAGGTCCACTGCCACTTCACGTGTCGACTGGTAACGACTCTCCCGGTCTTTCTCAAGACACTTCATCACAATGCGTTCAATATCTGGCTCGATCTCGGGCTTTATCGTCCGGACCGACTGTGGATCAACATTCACAATCTCGTACATCACCGCCGTTTCGTGGGCGCCTTTGAACGGAAGCTGTCCTGTCAGAAGCTCGTACATCACTACACCGAGAGCGAAGATATCTGTCCGATGATCGGCCTCTTCGCCCTGCACCTGCTCGGGAGACATGTAGGCAGTTGTTCCAATTGTACTGCCTGCCTTTGTTAGTGAAGAAGCACCCAGAGGCTTTGCTAAACCGAAATCCATAATCTGAACGCGTCCGTCCGACCGTAGCATGATATTGTCGGCCTTGATGTCCCGATGGATGATACCCTTCTCGTGTGCGGCTGCCAATCCTTCGGCGATCTGAGCAGCAACGTCAACTGCCTGCTTTATCGAGACGGTATGCTTTGCTTCGCGTAGTGTTTTTCCTTCGACGTACTCCATGACGATAAAGGTCTGACCGTCAAATTCTTGAATGTCATAGATCGTGCAGACATTCGGATGATTGAGCGCCGAAGCGGACTGTGCCTCTTGAAGAAACCGTTCCTTGTCCTGATTGCTTGCTGAAAGACGATGGGGCAGAAACTTCAACGCAACAGTACGTTTGAGCTTGGTGTCCTCAGCTTTGTATACCACGCCCATGCCGCCTTCGCCGAGCTTCTCAAGAATCTTATAGTGTGAAATTGTTTGTCCGATCATGATATTTCTTTCTATTTCTTCAATTCAGCATTCCAATTCGCCACCAGCGTCACGTGATCGGATCTTGTTTCAACAGGGTTATAGACCACTAAAAATTTCTTACCGTCGGGCGAGACATTCACGAACGCGATAACGCCGATCGTTGATGCATCAAAAAGAGGTCTTACGGTGCCGACTGAAAAGGTCTCGTTACTTGAAGCCACGCCTGCCGACATAATTTTGCCATCTCGAGCATTATAATAAATTTCCTTGCCGTCACCCCGCCAGAAGGCCCGGTCTCCACCACCTTCGGTCGATACCTGCCATTTGCCCCCCGGTCCCGGGAACGGCCTCACATAGAACTCTCTCCGCCCGGACTCGTTCGAACCGTACAATAACCACTTTCCATCAGGAGAAAAGCGCGCCTCGTCTTCCGAAAATGAAGTAGTCAAAAAGTCAATTGGTGCGTCTTTACCATTTGCGGGATAGACAACAACATTACGGTTTCCATACGTGGTCGCTGCAATCCATTTCTCATCGGTTGACCAGCAGGTTGGATACAGACCCAACGACGATTTTAAAAGTTCATCCTCGCTTCCTGTTCCATCGGCATTCTTCACAAATCCATGATATGGACCCGATCTGTTCGACGAAAAAATAATCTTCTTTCCGTCGGGTGACCAAATCGGATCGGTGTCGTCTTTCGGGTCGAATGTCAATCGGGTCGAAAGAGAACGAACAATATCGTACACCCATATATCTTCATTGCGCTGCTGCTGATCGACTGATGAGTACGCGATCTTACTGGCATCGGGTGAAAACGATGCTTCGAACACAGATTGTGTTCCCTTTACGAGGGTAATATTTTTTCCGGCTCTGTCAAGAAATGCGAGTTGGTTTGTCGCAGGGCCGAGCCCCCCTTCATAGATCAATTCACCATTCGTGGACGCCGAGAAAGAACCACGATTCCAATTCAAACTGAAACGGACTTGTTCCGCAATGGGAACCGCATTGCCTTTCACCTCAAGGTTGTCAGGATCAAACGGTTGTGCAACCAGCGTTTGTTCACGAACAAACAGAATGTAGCCGTTTGCATAAATGGCATTGGAATGACCATTGATCAATTTTTTGTTGGCCGTTCCATCAAGAGATGCAATACGCACCTGGTCATCATCCGTTCCGCTCGAGATCCTTTCAAAATAGAGGAAATGTTTCCCATCAGGGAGAAACCATGGAAATCGATGGGTCGATTCGTTCTTTGTGGAATCGAGTCTCGTAACCTGCGTCGGCGTTCCACCTGCGGCAGGAACTTGATATATGCCGTCACTTGTCGAAGGAGTAAAAACTATAATATCATTCTTTCCCCACGATCCTCCTCTGGAATTCTGGGCGTCGCATATGGAAAGAGGAGGACCTCCTGAAGCATCGATCTTCTTCAATTTACCATCAGTGAAGAATCCAATGAAATCGCTGTTCGGTGACCAGAATGGATAAAACGCATTTTCCGTGCCTGGCAAAGGAAGGGCGGAAAGAGAATTCAACGAACGGACATAGAGCCTGGTTCTCCCGAGCGAGTCAACGGCAACAAATGCAATTTTTCGTCCGTCAGGTGAAATTGCAATTTGCCCGCCGCCGCTGCCACCTCCCGATTGTTGTGCAAAGGACGAATACTCCGGCGCCTGGATGAACGCACGAATTGTCTGCACCTCATGTCTGAGACTCATTAGATAGAGAGCAGTCACAACGGCAAGTCCAACGCCCAACATCGCGGCAATGATCCAGGGTATAAGAGAGCGCTTCGCTTCGGGTTGTTCCACTGGCTGTGCTACTTCACGGCCCGGTACACTGATTACCGGCCTCGCTGCCGTTATTCTACTCACCTTTTGTTTGCTTGATTCGCGTCGGAACCGTTTGAGATCGATCGACACCTGCTTCACTGACTGTGTCCGCTCGTTGGGATCTTTTTCGAGACATTCCAATATGATTGCATCAAGCATGGGATCGATTTCCGGCTTCAACGCCGACATCGGTGCTGCGTCAACATTCACGATCTCGTACGCAAGTGCTGTCTCATGGATCCCTTTGAATGGAAGCTGACCGGCGAGCATTTCGTACAGAACAGCTCCCATGGAAAAAATGTCTGATCGGTGATCGGCTTCCTGCCCCTGGATCTGTTCAGGCGACATGTAACCTGCAGTACCAATTGTGCTGCCTTCCTTGGTCAGGCGTGAAACATTCCCCCGGAGCTTTGCAAGACCGAAGTCCATGATTTGAGCAATGCCATCCTTGCGCACCATGATGTTCTCGGGCTTGATATCGCGGTGTACAATGCCTTTTTCGTGGGCAGCAGCGAGTCCGTCGGCGATCTGGATACCGATTTCGATCGCTTGCTTGAACGAAAGACTCACCATCCGGTCCCGCAATGTTTGGCCATCAACATACTCCATGACAATGAACATCCGGTCATCAAGCTCTTGAATGTCATGAATAGTGCAGACATTGGGATGGTTGAGAGCCGAGGCGGCTTTCGCTTCCAGCATGAACCGCGCCTTGTCTTCGGCAGATGCACTG
>JBKJJX010000191.1:0-15798 GCA_046597825.1 Bacteroidota bacterium
CTCTCACTGATTGGCGTTACGGGAAAGTCAATGCGCAATCTTGCGATTCAATACCACATCTGGCATCCACGGACGCAGGTTATGCAGGAATGTTGGGATAGGTTTGAGATGGTGAAAAAAACAAACGAGCCTCGCTGCAAAACGGGGCTCGTTCACTACTCGTAGAGAGAGTTTGACTTCATCAAACATTACTTCTAGTCATTGTCGTCTTTGTCCATCTTCTCCATTGCATCATCCATTTCACTGCGAGCTTTTGTATAGCCGGAAGGAATCTCGAATTCACTTGCCGGTGCGGCACGTCGTTCGACTTTAGTCACGATAGTCGTCATGCCGTGTCCCATATCTGTTTCAACCGGAAAGCCGTCGACATCCTTAAACGCTTCAGCCATTCCGCGTCCTTGCGGCGCCATCGCTGCCATACGACGCGAAAACGCCTGCCAATCCGCGCGCATCTCATCAAATCCCTTAATATCCTTTGTGACCCATAATGTCATCATAGTCTGATCGCCTTGGTTCACGGTATATTTCGTGGTCGAGTAGCCACTAATGGTTTTGTGCTCACCTGTATTCTTTACCATGACAGGTGCGGCGGCTCCTGATCCGGCACCACCCATCCTGTCTCCCATCATTTTTTCCACCATCTGCCGTTGCTCAGGCGTCATATCTTTCATCTCCTCGGCCATCTTTGCTTTTGCCGCATCCATCTTGCCGCCGGCTTTGTTTGCCATGTCTTCCATTTGGGCAAACGTGATTTCAGTGTACGTTTTCTTTGCCGGATTCAATTGCCACATAACTTCTTTGTCCAGACGGATTATCGAAACTATTTGGTCTTTGCCTGTTTGCATCATCTTTATTTTTTTTGGTATCGCCCACGTCTCGGATGTGCGTTCATCTCCCATGCCTGTTGTTTTGGATTGCCAGTACAAACCCTGCGCGAACACGGGAAGTGCAAATGTTAGTACACACGCAACTACAGCGAATGTTTTCACTACGGAATATTTCATAGAGACCTCCTGTTGATGTGGGAGAAGTGTGGATTAGGCTTTCGGTTCAAGCGGGCGCGCCAGCATGATGCCGGTATGCTTTTCATAAATTGCGAGATAGTCAACGATCGTACGTTTGGTAACCTGGATTGTGCCGACGGAAAGCGGGGCATGCAGAAAGCGCAAATAGCCCTGGAAACGAAACGCCATACCCGTATGAATGATATCAAGTCCGTCAATAGAAGTGGTAATGCCGATGATATCGCCATCCTTAATCTCTTCCCGCGCATCCTGTATTTTTAATTTTGGCAGAAAGAAATGAGGGCGCTTGTTCAATTCCGTCTCAGTCTGCTGTATCGCCTCGAAGTTTGCGGTGGTGCGGAGTTGCTTGTATGAACTCCGGTGCGTCGACATGAAATCAATCTTCTTGTCGTAAGAAATTCCACCCAACTCCTGTGCGACATTTTTCACCAGTCCCTTCTTCTCGTTGTCATTGATCCAATCGGAAAAATAGTGAAGTCTGCTCGGATACCCGCTGATCTTTCCTCCGCGATACCGGATCAGTTGCAGCTGCTTTTTGAAATCAGCGAATGTCATCCTGTTGAGTTTGATGCATCGCGCAAGAGCGAACGTGCTTTCAACAAACGTCACGCAATCGAACTCCTGAAGGTCTACAACGAGGTGTTCTTTTCCTCCAGTTTCGAGTGTATGTCCCTTGTACGGTGCGTCCAGAAATGAAAATCCGATTGCAGCCATCACATCACCTATCGGTTTCCCGGGGAGTCCTTCAGCGATTGCGAATTCAAATTTCTTCCTGCAGGTTTCCTCGCTTGGGTCGTTCCCGCCGAACATGAAGGAGGGAAGAAGAAACGACGAGCCTGCTGCCAGGACTGAATATTTCAGAAAATCTCTTCGAGTGCTATTCATAGACGTGCTAGAAAGGTTGTTCTTCATCTGTCATTGGAATCATGGATGTGTCAAATCCCGCCGGGGCAAGATTTTCGAAGCGTGCATAACGATGCACAAATGCCAGCTTGATATCATCGATCGGTCCGTTGCGCTGCTTACCGACAATGATTTCCGCCTGTCCCCCCATGTCCGAGGTGTCTCGTGTTTCAGGATCCATATACATCTCGGGACGATGAACAAACGCAACCACGTCAGCGTCCTGCTCAATTGCTCCGGACTCGCGCAAGTCCGAAAGAATCGGGCGCTTGTCGTTTCTGCTCTCCACTGCGCGGCTTAACTGCGAGAGGGCGATAACAGGAACACTCAACTCCTTTGCAAGAGCTTTTAATGAACGGGAGATCGCAGAGATTTCCTTTTCGCGGCTTTCTGCATCTTTTGGTCCCTGCATCAGCTGTAGATAATCCACGACGATCAACCCTATGTTGCGCTCTGCCTTGAGGCGTCGAGCTTTGGCACGTAGTTCAAGTATTCCCAGGCTCGCTGAATCATCGATAAAAATATTTGCCTTCGCCAGTTTGCCGGCTGCAAAGCTGAGGCGCTTCCAATCATCTTCAGGCAATCTGCCGGTTCGTACCGCATGCGCGTCGACCTTCGCTTCTGCACAGAGCAGACGCATGATCAATTGCTGTGTCGACATTTCGAGCGAAAAAATTCCGACGCCGGTCGGCTTCTCGTGATGCATTGCGGCATTGCGCGTCAGTGAGAGCGCAAAGGCGGTTTTACCCGAGCTCGGACGTCCGGCAATAATAATAAGATCGGAATTTTGCCAGCCGCCAGTCAATGAATCCAGATCGCGAAAGCCCGTCGGAACACCGTTTACACCGCTATGCTTGCCATGAATCGATTCGAGCATTTCGAGCGTATCATGCACGGCTTTTTGCATGGCGACGAATGACTTCTTCAGTCGACGCTCTGAAATCTGAAAGATTGTTTGTTCGGCTTCATCCAGCAAATCAAAGGCATCCTCTGACGGACTGTACCCACGCGCCGCGATTGCCGAAGATGCAATAATCAGATTGCGCATCAGGGACTTTTCAAGAACAATCTTTGCGTGAAACTCAACGTTGGCTGCTGAGGTCACCTTCATCGTCAGTTCAGCGAGATAAGTTTCCCCGCCGATTAATTCAAGATGGCCGCGCCGACGCAACTCCTCCGCCAGTGTAATTATGTCAACCGGCTCGCTGCGCTCGAACATTGCCATGATCGCCTGGTAGATCTTGCGATGGTAATCCGCATGAAACGCGTCTTCGTCCAGCACTTCGATGACGCGTGCAATCGCCTCGCGCTCCAGCAGCATCGCGCCAATTACCTGCGCCTCGATATCCACTGCCTGTGGCGGGATACGCCCTTCGGTAGAACCCGATGCGATCAGGTCAATTCCGCGTTTCAGTTGTAATGGTTCGGCCAATGCTCTTCCTTAGTTATTTACCAGTTCGTCGTGCAGTTTTCTCACCGCCTGCACGTCTTCCCACGCGGGACGTTTCCAGTTTGGATTGCGCAGAAGCGCCGCCGGATGATATGTGATCATCACCGGAACGTTTTCGTATTGCATAACGCGTCCGCGTAGCTTTGTCATGGACTCTTTTGTGCCGAGAAGATTCTCCGCTGCGGTAAGTCCGAGGCACAAGATAATTTTCGGTTTGATCAGATCGATTTGTTTTTTGAGATACGGTTTACATGCTTCGGATTCTTCCGGCACAGGCTTGCGGTTGTTGGGTGGACGGCACTTCAGAATGTTGCAGATGTACACGTCCGACCTCTTGAAGTTAATTGCCTCCAGAATCTTGTTGAGCAGTTGTCCCGCACGTCCGACAAACGGCTCGCCCTGTGCATCTTCATCAGCTCCCGGCGCCTCGCCAATAATCATGAGTGTTGCTTTCGGGTTGCCGACCCCAAAAACAAATTTCGTTCGCGTAAAACCCAGCGGACACTTCACACAGGTGCAAATGAGTTTATCCAGCGCCTCCAGCGATTCGCTTGCTGCCCAGCTCTCAGTGCTTATAACAGGATTGGGAGCAACAGCGTCGCCGAAAAGTGAAACTTCTTCTGCTACCATGGGCTTTGAGGTTTCCAACTCTATATAATGTTTAGATGGAGAAGGTACTGATGGCGCTTCTGCCTGAATCAATTTCTGTTTTGCGACTGCGTTGCTTTCAACGGGAACCGCTTCAAACAACAGCGTATCGCCGAATAACCGTCGTTCATTTTCGATGAAACCTTTAAGTTCGTCGAGAAGAATGGTGAGTGGTGTGTCCGTCCCGGCTGCCATGAAATTCTATTTCCTGATTTCGGCGAGTTGGTTCAATATAATATTTGCCACATCAAACTTCGACTGCCGGGGAAACTCTCTGACCGCTCCATCGGGCTTGATGATAGAAACAATGTTCGTATCGGTATTGAAACCGGCACCTTCCTCGTTCGGATTATTGAGCACGATTGCATCCAAATGCTTGGCCTTGATCTTCTTAATACTGTTCTGAACACCGTCGTTTGTTTCCAATGCAAATCCGATAAGAATCTGATGCTTCTTTTTTTCGCCCAGGGATTTAAGGATGTCGGAATTTTTTTTCAACGTCAGAGTCATTTCATCTCCGCTCTGTCGCTCACGCTTTATCTTCTCTGTAAAAGGAGTGGCAATGGAGAAATCTGCAACAGCGGCTGCCATGATGACCGCATCCACGTTCGGGAATTCTTTTTGTGCGGCCGTGTTCATTTCTTCTGCCGTCTTCACATCAATGCGCTGTACGTTTCGCGGCGTTTGAAGATGGACAGGACCGGCGATCAGTGTAACATCTGCGCCGCGAAGTGCTGCGGCATTTGCAATTGCAAATCCCATTTTACCGGAAGACCTGTTTCCGAGATAGCGAACCGGATCAATGGGCTCTTGTGTCGGGCCCGCGGTTACAAGAATCTTTTTCCCCTTCAAATCCCAATGCGATCCATCCAGTATGCCGTCAACGAATTGTACCAGCCTGTCGATTTCCGGAAGGCGTCCGGGACCGGTGAGTCCGCTTGCAAGTTCACCTTCGTCGGGATTTATGATAAAGCACCCCGTCTCCTTTAGTGTATCGATATTCTGCTGCGTGGTTTTGTTGAGAAACATATCAACATCCATCGTTGGCGCGACGGCCAGAGGACAGCGGAGTGCAAGAATGAGGGTCGTAAGAAAATCGTCGGCAAAGCCGTGTGCAATTTTTCCGATGGTGTGAGCTGTTGCAGGGGCTACCAACACAATATCCGCCCACAGAGCGAGGTCGATGTGCTTTGTCCAATTGGCAGACGTCTGTTCCGTCCCGGACGGAAACATCTCAGTGATTGACTCGCGTTTGGAAAGTGTTGAAAGGGTAAGAGGTGTAACGAACTGTGTCGCGGCTCGCGTAAGAACAACCTGCACTTCCGCACCCGCCTTCACAAACTCACGGACGAGCAGCGGCGCCTTATACGCCGCTATACCGCCGGTGACTCCCAGGATTATTTTTTTGCCCGTTAGCATGATGCAAAAGCGGATGGGGTAAGAAAATTTCGTCGCAGCGGGCCCAAAAAATCAAACCCGCGGCCGGAATAATGCACTAGTCTTCGTCTGTCTCGGGCTCTTCTTCCTTCTCCACTTTTGCTACTTCTTCGGGCTCTTTGTATCGCCATTGCAGTTTCTCCTGCAGCAGTTCATCGACAGCGATATCTGCGGGCTTGGGGCGCTTTTCAAATTCCAGGCTTACTTTCAGCTGATCGGGATTGACGTCGTTTTCTTCGTTCTCCGATTCGGTTTTGGAGACGAACATCTCGATCCGCTGGTTGAATTCAAGCTTCGTCTCTTCATTAATCTGGCGCGCACGCTTGGACATGGCAACGATCGCCTCGTGTATATTCTTTGCTTTCGACGTCAGTTCTTCAATGTCGACCGGTTTAATTGGCATTCGTGTATCTCCTTATTTATTTGTTTGAAAAGAAAATCTTACCACCAAGGCACCAAGACTCCAAGAAAATCTTTAGATGCATTCAACTTCTCTTGGTGTCTTGGCGTCTTGGTGGTTCATCTTTTAGATGTTTCGTCACAATCTTCTGCACATCAGTGATCGCTGTTTCCAGCGCATCGTTCACAACCTGATGCTCAAACTGTTGGCCGAGTACCAGTTCCAGCGGCACTCGCTCAAGACGTTTTGCAACCGTTGCTTCGTCTTCTGTTCGCCGTCCTTCAAGGCGTTGCTTTAATACATCAAAACTTGGTGGTCGAATAAAAATCAAACACGCTTCAGGGAATTGCTTCTTGATCGATAGTCCGCCTTTCACATCAAGGTCAAACAGTACGTCATGTCCGGCGCTCAACAACCGCTCGACTTCTGCCTTCAATGTGCCGTACAACTTACCCGGATATACTTCTTCCCACTCCACAAAATCGCCGCGTTGAACGCGCTGCTTAAACTCCTCATCCGATAAAAAAAAATAATCCTCGCCCTCTGTTTCGTTCTCCCGTCGGTATCGGGTCGTCGCTGAAACCGAGAAGCCGAGCGAGGGATTTCTTTTAATGATCTCTTTGGCAATCGTTGTCTTGCCGGACCCGCTTGGTGCAGAGATGACGATAAGTTTTCCGCGTTGCATGCGCTTCCGTTTTTCTGATTTGTCATTCTGAGTCACGCTTTACAGTGATTTTGTAGGGTTGTTAAGCCAACTCTGTTGAACTCATCTCTAAGCCACTTGAGTACAGCCTTTTGAATAAACCAATAAGTCTTTGGAAACTTATCAGACAAATCCCCTGAAACAGTAAATGCCGTTTTGCCAAAACCCGATATGTCAATATCGGATTCGGCTTTGATAGGAGCTATATCAAAGGAGTAAACCTTAGAACCATTGATACTATACAATATCTCAGAATTTCCTTTTCTGACAATTGCTTCGACACGCTCTCTGTCGACATTCCCTTTAATATGAAAGTATTCCTCTTCTTCGAAGTTGTCAACAACTTCATAGAATTGAACGAGACCAACCTTCTTTTCAGTAGAAATCGTCCGGATGCTTCCCTCGGGAAACTCCTTCTCGATTTGTTTGTAGTCTATATCTTTTGCGATTGCTGCAGGCGCGGATTCTTGTCTCACTTTGTTGTACTCATTCACAATCCAAGAAATAATGGCTAGTTCCATATTACGGTAAGCAACAGGAACCTCGCTTTCTTGCGTCATCAAATCATACTGGGCGTGAAAATTATTGACTGTGTAAGTGACTGTACCACCAGCTATCGGTATGGCTACTGATATTTTCTTCCCATCCGCAATTGCTTCGATGTAGCAATACTTTCTCTTCTTGTTAACAGTCTTCGTTTGTACAGCACCAACCGATAGGGAAGCTCTCTTATCGTGCGTTGCCAAATCTCTATCCTTGAAACGGGCTTTCTGTTGAGCGAACCATTTGATATCAGATTGATATTGAGCCAGGAACTCTGGAATCCCAACTTGGCAAACAGCCTGAGTCAGATGCTTACATAGTCTGTGTGGGTCATCTATGGGCAAAGTAGTCAGTTCCTTTGAAAAATAAGGACACGTGCAAGTTAAAGACTCTATGTCCACAGAGTAGAATGTGCCCCGATTCGTCTCGCTCTCAATCGTAACTAATCTTGACATATTATCCATTGGTTGCATTTGTCCGCGTAGAGAACTGTCGATGAAGCCTACTCAAGATTTCTCCACTCGAAAGTTTCTGTATCATCTTTTCGTCAATCCGGGAATCCATTGACATGTTGAGAACTCCTGGAGAAAAATCCCATGGTTTCTCAAACATAGCATCATCCTCGGGTCGGAAGAACTTTATGTCGTTCGTAGAAACGCCATTCCTAAGTAACAAGTATGATTTGAGATTGGTAATAGACCAGGAAATAAGCTGCAAAGCAGGTACAGCCGTTTGTGGACTCCAGTTAATTGAAGAGTGCTTGATTTTAAAATTTCGATTCTTCTTTGATGGGCCTATTGTCTCAAGCCTAGGAAAAGAATTCCCGAATTTGCTTGTACCCAGCATATGTATTTCGTCAGGTGGTGGTGATACAGCATATTCGTGTTCCAAACCAATAGACAACGAAAAGCCGCCGGGAGAGATCCTGACGCCGTGTTTAATGCTATTATATTCCCAACAGTTATTCTCATCGACAAAGTCGGAAGCAAATCGTTCCCAGAGGGAAGCATAGAGCTTCTTTGTCTGTTTAATACGATCCTCATCTTCGTCGGAGCGACGATAGATTTCATCTGAAATAGATACCCATGTGACAGGGTAAATGGGACATTTCACTATGAAATCCACAGTACCCTTGCTGATAGAAAGAATCATGTTTCGCAAGACTCGCGGTTCATACTTCTCCATCCAACCTACTATACACTCCGGTGCTTGGAGGGAAGCACAAATAAGTGCAAACATTGTTTCCAGTCCGTGATACCAAGCAGCCCGCAAAGCGGTTGCCGCTTGATATCTTGTATCGCCTTCAATGTTGTCGGCATGAACTTCTGCAATATACTCAAAGTAGTTGCCGTCGATACTTTTCACGAAATTGAGATTTGTTTGTGGCATATCCCAATCCCATACGCAAAAAGGACTGTGTCCAACCGTGAACAGAGCTCCTCCAATTTTCATGCTGCGCAAACCCTTCTCTCACTCAATATTCTGCAGTTGCTCGCGTATCCGCTCGATCTCTTCTTTTATGTTCACCACAAGATGCGCGATCTCCGCTGCGCTCGATTTGGAACCGATGGTGTTTGCTTCGCGGTTCATCTCCTGGATCAAAAAATTCAGCTTGCGTCCGGCAGCTTCGTCGTTCGCCAGCGCATCAAGGAAAAACTTATTATGGCTCCGGAAGCGTACACATTCTTCTGTAACATCTAATCGGTCTGCCATCATGGCAAGCTCCATCTCAAGCCTGCCTTCATCCAGATTTTCTTTTTCAAGTAGCTGCTGGATCCGCTCCCGCAGCCGGATACGTTCTGCCGGAACCTGTTCAACGGAGATCTTTTCAATATGCGTCAGTTTCTTTTCGAGAATGCCGATCCGGTGTCGGAAATCTTTTCCGAGTTCTTCGCCTTCATTGCGCTTCATGGTCAGCAGGTTATCAACGGCTGCGTCAAGCGCTTTTTGGACTGAAGCCCATTCCTTCTCATCCGTGTTTTCAATTTCCAGAGGTTCCAACACTTCGGAAAACTGAAGCAGATGTTCGAGCTTCACAGCTTGTTTCAGCTTAACTGTCTTCCGCAGATCATTCAGAAGTTTGTAGTATCCTTTGGCAGCCGACGCATTCACCCGAACAGGAATATCGCCGTCATTTTCGTGTTCAACAACAACCAGAAGGTTTATTTTTCCCCGCGATACCTTCTTTCTGATGATCTCTTTTATTTCATTCTCGCGTATTGACAGTGAGCGGGGAAGACGAGTTGAAACCTCCAGAAACCGGCTATTTACACTACGAAGTTCTACAGCAACGTTCAAACCTTTGGCATTGGCTTCACCTCTGCCATAACCGGTCATACTGGCAATCATTCACACCTCTTAATAGGTCAGGGATACAAAGTTACGCAAAAGCCCAAAGGCTTGCAATGAAAAGTTCTTTACCAATTCCGCACATACTAATCCACATAGACAAAATTCTCTTTCGAATATAAACCGAGTATTAGCATTCGCACGTTCTTCAGAGGGAAATTGCAAACTCGACAACCATTCTGGGCCCATTCGTTGGAACCGATAACCAAAAATTCTTCCACAGGTTATCCACAGAGAATCTGCGAAAACGTGGTATATAGGCTGATTTTGACTATATTGTTGATAAAACCATGCTAACCAATTACTACACATTAACCTATCTCTGTAGTTCAGTGAAATCGCGGTTGGCGGGCAGACAAATTTCCGCCGCGTTTTCTCAGGAGAGGGAGCAATTGGTTCTGCGACTTAGCGACCTCGATGACACGTTGCTGGTTTCAACTGAGAGAACGGCAAATACTTTGTACCTGCGTCCAAGCTTTTCGAGAGCCCGTGCTAATTCAGTGGATGTGCTGAAGGGATGTGTCGACCAGGTGATCAAAGAAATTACGATGCATCCGGTCGATAGAGTGATCATGTTTCACTTTGAGTCCGGTACCAGGCTGGATGTTCGATTTTTTGGAGCGAAAGCCAATGTTGTTTTGGTCGATAAGGATGAAACAATTTTTGACGCGTTCAAAGATGCGAAGAATCTGGTCGGGACCAAGGTTGAATACCGGACCAGCGAAATTGTGTATGACGTTGACGCTTTGCGACGCCGGTTCACAAAACCTCAGCTCGCAACACTGGGAACGATACTGAAAGAGGAATTCCCCACGCTCGGTACGACTCTTGTAAAAGAAGTTCTCCATCGCGCACAGCTGCCATCCAATGTTGGAGCGATGAGCGTAACAGAAGAACAGATTCAAGCGATGCAACTCGCTCTGAGCAATGTGCTGAGCGATCTTGCCACACCGAAAGCCCGATTGTATTTTCAGGATGATGGGGAGATGAACAAAACGGCGTCGGCATTTTCCATCATCCCTCTTTTTCATCTGGGTGGATTAAGGGAAGAAGTATTTGACAATGTTCATGAGGCTATCCGTGTATTTCTTTCCGGTCGACGCCGGCAAGAGGACATCGGCGATCAAAAGAAAAGCATGATTGGGAAGCTCAGCCAAAAGCTTCAGAAAGCGCGCCGCTCTGCCGCGGCAATCGAAGACGATTTGAAGAATGCAGAGCGTGCGGAAGAGTACCAACGGTTTGGGGAACTGCTGATGTCTCATTTGGCGGAAGTGAAGAAAGGCGACAAGACGTTTACCACAAATGATCATCCGGACATCGTTGAAATCCCTTTATCGAAAGAATTGAGTCCGGTTCAGAACGCACAGAAATATTTTGAGAAAGCAAAACGTTCACGCTCGGCACAGGAGCAAGCATCAGAGCGTTTAAGGGAGATGAGAAAATCGATAGCGCCCGCCGAACAGCTCCTCGACGCGCTCGAAAAAGTTAGAACGAAAGATGAGTTGAAAGAGTTTATGACGACACACAAAAATGAACTTGAGGAATTCGGCATCGGCCCGAAAAGCGAGATCAAAGAACATCTGCCATTCCGCATCTTTACAGTCGACGGAGGATTTGAAGTCTGGGCCGGCAAGAGCAGCAAGAACAATGATGAACTGACGATGAAGTTTGCAAAACCCAACGATCTCTGGTTTCATGCGCGCGGTGCGGCCGGCTCGCACGTTGTTCTCAAAGTCAATACCGGAAAAGGCGAGCCCAGCAAGAAGGCGCGTGAGCAGGCTGCAAGTATCGCTGCATACTACAGCAAAATGAAAAATGCGAAACAGGTTCCGGTGGCCATGACGGAAAAGAAATTCGTTCGCAAACCGAAAGGTGCAGCGCCCGGTTCAGTGGCAGTCGAGCGGGAAAAAGTAATTTTTGCGGAACCCGCGCTTCCTGCTGCGAAGACACAATTCTAATCAACGAGGAATAAACAATGAAATTCGCGGTTATCGGTTCAGGTGGAGTCGGTGGATACTTCGGCGGCAAGCTGGCAAAGCACGGCGAAGACGTCTGGTTTCTCGCCCGTGGCAAGCACCTTGATGTTATGCGAGCGAAAGGACTCACGATCAACTCGCCGGATGGAAACTGGATTATCCCGCCGGGTAAAATGACGGACAACCCGATGGAAATCGGTGACGCGGATGTAGTTCTCTTCTGTGTGAAATCGTACGACACAAAGTCCGCTGCACGGCAAATCATTCCGCTTCTCAAGGATTCGACCGTCATTATTTGTCTGCAGAATGGCGTTGATAATGAGGAAAAAATCCAGAGCGTAATTCCGCGAGGGACAGTCTTCGGCGGTGTCTCGTACATTTATTCCACGATAACAGCGCCGGGAGTTATCACGCATACTCCCGGGCCAACGCGAATTGTTTTTGGTGAAGTGAAGAAGAATGAGACGACTTCCAAACAAGCGCGACAAATTCTTGAAACTATGACGAGAGCAGGTATAAACGCTTCGATCGCGGAAAATATTCAAACAGAACTCTGGAAGAAATTCGTCTTCATTTCATCGGTCGGTGGAATGACGGCGTTAACCCGCCTGACGCTCGGCGAAATACTTGCAGTTGATGCAACAAAGGAACTGCTTGCAGATGCAATGCGGGAAACGGAGGCGGTCGGGAGGGCAAGCGGCGTTTCTCTGCCACCCGCCTTCACAGAACAAGTCTTGGAGTTGCTGAAGAAGTACGATAACAACTCCCGCTCTTCATTGTACCATGATCTCGTGCATCGCCGCCCGATGGAAGTTGAGGCATTTTCCGGAACCGTTATCAACTACGGAAAGGAATTCAACATCCCGACTCCTGTTCACCGCGCAATCTATGCTGCATTGTTGCCCTACCATCTTAAACATAAGGCTTCATAATGAAGAAGAATAATTCTCCCGCGTCCAGGTCGCTGGCGACCAAAGCGATTCATGGCGCAAAGCTTTTTGCATATAAAGGTCCCGTATCCGTTCCCATCTACCAGACAAGCACATACCGTTTCGAAAACTCGGACGACGCAGTCCGGTATGGACAGGGCGACCCGAACGTGCTTGTGTACACGCGTTATCATAATCCGACAACGTCGGAAGTTGAAGAGCGGCTCGCTCTGATGATGAATGCTGAGAAGGCGCTCCTCTTCGGCTCCGGCATGGCGGCAATTACTTCGGCGATTCTCTCCGTTGTACAGTCGGGTGATGAAATCATCAGCACGCCGGCATTGTACGGCGGCACCTATCGGTTCTTCCGCGACATTCTTCCGAGGCACAATGTGCAGGTGAAATACATGAATCCTGAACATCCGGAATCGTTGCTGGGGTTGGTTACACCCCGGACGAAGCTTGTCTATTTTGAAACTCCAACGAACCCCACCCTTGCAATCGTTGATATAAAAACATTGGTGGGGGCGACAAAGCGTGCGCGTCGAATATCATCATCCAACATCACAACGATGATCGACAATACCTTCGCATCGTGCTTTAATCAATATCCGTTTGCTCTCGGAATTGATGTGATCGTTGAAAGCGCGACAAAATATCTCGGTGGACACAGCGACTTGCTTGGCGGTGTTGTTGCAGGGACAAAAGATTTTGTTAAGGGAGTTCACACGCAAATGAAATATTATGGCGGCAGTCCCGACCCGTTCATGTCATATTTGTTGTATCGAAGTCTGAAGACATTTGCGCTGCGTGTGCAACGTCAGAACGAGAACGCGATGGCGCTCGCCAGGTTTCTTGAAAAGCATCCGAGAGTAAAGCGCGTTTTGTATCCCGGCCTTCCATCCCATCCGCAACACAAGATTGCGAAGCGGCAGATGTCGGGATATGGCGGGATGGTCACAGTTGAAGTGAAAGGCGGAGTGAAGGGGGCTGTTCGTGTTGTTGACTCGCTACAGGTTGCAGTCAATGCCATGTCCTTGGGCGGGGCGGAGACTCTTGTGTGTATTCCGGTTTATTCTTCCCACGTAAATATGACGGACGCGGAGTTGAAGAGCCACGGTGTAACGCCGGGAATGATTCGCATCTCCGTTGGCGTCGAAGGAATTGAAGATTTGAAAAATGATTTCGCCCGGGCGTTAAGATGAAATCAGATGATAGTGAGCCCATCATTATCTACTGTGATGGCGCGTGTTCAGGAAATCAATCCAAGACAAACGTCGGCGGTTGGGGTGTGGTGATGAAATACAAGAACCACCTCAAAGAGTTATGGGGAGGAGAAAGAAATACTTCCAATCAGCGGATGGAGCTGACGTCGTGCATAAAGGCGTTGGAGGAAATCAAATCCAAAGACAAGCCTGTCGAAGTGTATTCAGACAGCGCGTACATGATCAACGCCATGAACGACCGGTGGTTTGATCGCTGGCAGCGTAATGGATGGAAGAACGCAAAGAAACAGCCGGTGGAAAACAAAGATCTTTGGCTGAGTTTACTTGAAGTTCTCGACGGGTTGGACGTGAAATTTAAAAAGGTCCGCGGGCATACCGGCGTGGAATTGAACGAACGAGCTGATGAGTTGGCACAAAAGGGAATTAAGGAAGTCGCTTAGTTTTCTAGTCCGTTCAGTCAAAGATTTACTTTACTTTCTTCCCGATCATCCCCACAAGTTTTTCCAAATCCTCTTGCTTGTTTACAAAATCAATTTCGTCGGATTCGATAACGAGCAGCGGGCCCTTCTTGTAGCGCCCGATCCAGGATTCGTAATGCTTATTCAGCTGGTCGAGATATTCCCGTTTGATGGTTTGCTCGAACCCGCGGCCGCGCAGCGCTATTTGCTTCACGAGCGTATCGGTATTCGCGCGCAGGTAAATCAGCAGGTCCGGTGCGCGGAGATATTCAGTCATAACATCGTACAGCGCAACGTAATTGTTGTAATCCCGCTCTTCCATTTTTCCGATTTCAAACAAATTCCGCGCAAAAATCTCAGCGTCTTCATAAATAATCCGGTCGAGGATGACGGACTCCGGCCCTTCCGTGATTGCTTTGTGGCTCCGGAACCGGTTTGAAAGAAAATACACCTGCAGGTTGAACGACCACCGCTTCATATCCGCATAAAAATCATCGAGGTAGGGATTGTCTTCGACTGATTCGTAGAACGGCTTCCAGCCGAAACGCAGACTGAGCAATTGCGTGAGAGATGATTTTCCCGCGCCGATATTTCCTGCTACCGCAATAAAGGCCTTGCGCTTCCTGGGCGCCGGTGCCGATCTGACTTTCTTTTGCTTTGCCATGGATATTTTTTTGCCTCAGTGTATAAGAAGTTTGTGAAGCGCTTCAAGCCCGTTCACTGCCCGCGGGCCAGGCCTCGAAACAATGTCTGCGTCAATCCTGAAAATCTTATTCTGCTTGTACGCTTTTAGTTTTGTCCATTCCGGAAAGAGAGTAACAAGATCGGCGGGCTTTGCCAAGACATCCGATAAAAAGATAAGCACATCCGGATTGCTCTTCAAGACAGCTTCACGGCTGTAGGTCGGATACGTCGAAGCGCCATGCTTCACCACATTCACTCCGCCGGCAAGCTCGATGAGTTCTGAAAAAAAAGTATTCTGCCCGACCACAATAATTGGCTGCAACGAAACGAACACCAGAACAGTTTGCTTCTTTTCTTTCGCGACGATTGCTTTGATTGAGTCTGTTCGTACATGCAGAGATTGAATAAGTTTGTCCGCGTTTGCCTTTCTTCCCGTCAACATTCCCAGTTGTTCAATTGAATTGTTTATGCCCTGAAGAGTCCGGGGATTCGTTACGAACACAGGAATGCCGAAGCTCGTTAGTTTTCTAAAATCCTCCCGAACATTTCCTTCCATGCTCAGAACAATCAGATCGGGTTTAAGGCTAACGATTGTCTCGATGCTCGGATTCACAACGCCTCCGACGCGTTGTTTTGTTTTCGCTTCCGGCGGATAGTTGCAGTAGTCCGTAACCCCGACAACTGCATCTCCGGCGCCGATGGCGAACAGCGTTTCTGTAATGCTTGGAGCAAGCGAGACAATTCTTTTTGGGGGAGATAAAAGACTTACCGTCCGGTTGAGATCATCCGGAAGAGATATTTGGGAAAAGGTTGGAAAAGAAACCGCAAAGAGGAGAAACGAAAGAATTGTTTTCATCGGAGAAAATGTATGACCTCAATCCTTATCGCCCAGCGGAGTTATGCGGAAATGCCCGCCGATCTTTTCATCGAGGATGGCGCCGAAGACGCTTGGCGAATCGAAGTGAGGAAAGCAAAACCAATCAATGGAGCCGTTCTTACCCACCAACGCGGCGGTATGCATGTCGCCGATAATGCCGTAGTCCTCAATTGGTTGATAGGCCATTCAT
>JBKJJX010000247.1:0-6635 GCA_046597825.1 Bacteroidota bacterium
CTGAAGCGCTTCTTCGGCCTTCTCCCGGTTCCTGCAGACCTTGTACGAGAAGCGGTAGACAGTCTCTTCATAGCGCTTCACCAGAGAGGTGAAGGCGCGCTTGTCGCCATCTGCGGCAGCTTTGATCAGCTCTTCGTCGGTTCTTTCGGTTACTATGTTAGATGCAGTCAACGCAAAAATGAGTCAGGGAAACATGGTGAACATCCGGCAAAAAGGTAGAGGAAAGACGAGCGAGAAGCAACGATGCATCTTTTTCCGCCTCCGTCGAATGAGAATGGACTTCAAGTGGGAAGTGGTGAGATGCAGAGAATGTTATCGTGCCCCGGTCAGTATCGGCTGGGGTTTGTGTTTGTAGGTACTGCTACACTCCCCGGTTGCGATTACACCAGGGGTTTGGTAGATTCTTGAAGTTTCTTCCACCTTTTGTCCTTCCCAAAGCAGGGGAACATTAATCCTTACATGCCAATCCGCAGACAATATTATTCTGATTCGATTGCCGCTTTTCTGAAAACCAATCCTGACGAAATTTTCGGTCAATTGGCGCTGCGTAATGATTTTGATTTGGGCCAGAGTCAGCGCGATGCATGGCTTGAAGAAATTCAGATTTTGCAGGTAGCACTGAAACACTATCACGGATCAATTTATTTCGAATACTCCATTCCACGAATGGGGAAACGAATAGATGTTTTGCTGATAATAGGTCCCGTAATTTTTATTCTTGAATTCAAAATTGGGGAAAAGGAATTCAATTCATTTGCTTTGGACCAGGTGTGCGACTATGCTTTAGACTTGAAGAATTTTCACGAGACAAGCCACGGTCACTTAATCGCTCCGATCCTCATCGCTACCAAGTCGAAGCACGTCACGCCTGTAATAAGGACTACTCCGCACAACGACAAACTCCTTTTTCCCATTAAGAGTACGACTGAGTCGCTCGAAGAAACAATTGGGAAAGTTCTAGATTTTGCAAAGGGTACTGATATTGATGTTTCGACATGGTCACAAGGAAGATATCATCCCACTCCAACGATCATTGAAGCAGCGGTGGCTCTTTATGGTGGGCACTCAGTAGCCGAAATCTCGCGTCGCGATGCAACAGCAATCAATCTTAGTGATACTTCTGATGCGGTATCAGAAATTATTGAGTCTTCTAAGAAGGGGTCGTATAAATCAATTTGCTTTGTAACTGGAGTGCCGGGTGCGGGAAAAACACTTGTCGGACTTAACATAGCCACCAAACATATTGACAAGAACAGCGAACTTTATAGCGTTTTTCTTTCAGGTAATGGTCCGCTTGTCGCAATACTGCGCGAAGCCTTAGCTCGTGATAAGGTCAGCCGTGAAAAAGAAAAAGGAATTCGCTTAAAGAAGGGGAAAGCGATGAGTGAGGTAAAGGCGTTCATCCAAAACGTTCATAATTTTCGCGATGAATGCCTTGAAGATTCACAGCTGCCTCCTATTGAACACGTAGCGCTATTTGATGAAGCTCAACGTGCATGGAACTTGCAGCAAACAGCTAATTTCATGCACCGTAAAAAGAATAGACCAAATTTCGGTCAATCTGAACCGGAATTTCTAATTTCTTGCTTGGATCGCCACGTGGATTGGGCTGTTATTGTGTGCTTGGTTGGTGGAGGTCAAGAAATCAATACCGGTGAAGCGGGAATTAGCGAATGGGTTGAAACGCTAGCACGCTCTTTTCCCGATTGGCATATTTATATCTCCTCTCGATTAACAGACAGCGAGTATGGGGCAGGGAGAGTATTGCAACAACTTGCAACGCGAGACAGGGTCGTATATGAAGATAAATTACATCTTTCGGTTTCGATGCGTTCATTTCGCACCGAGCATGTATCTCTATTAGTCAAACAACTGCTTGATATCGACACCGCTGAAGCACACGCAACACTAGCCAAAGTCCAAGATAAATATCCGATTGTTATAACTCGGGAACTCAATAAAGCGAAGCAATGGTTGAAGAGCCATTCTCGTGGTTCCGAGAGATACGGAATTCTGGTTTCTTCTCAAGCAGAGAGATTAAAGCCACACGCGATTAATGTAAAAGCACCGATGAATCCAATTAACTGGTTCTTGGATGGCAAGGATGACGTTCGGTCTTCATATTATCTCGAAGATGCTGCAACAGAGTTTGCAGTGCAAGGCCTCGAACTAGATTGGGCTTGTGTAACGTGGGATGCTGATTTTCGACGCACCAAGAATGGTTGGGACTATAAGTCCTTTCGAGGATCCCGATGGAACAAGATTAGTAAACCGGAACGGCAAATCTATCTCAAGAACGCGTATCGTGTTCTTCTCACACGCGCCCGACAAGGAATGGTAATCGTTGTTCCGAAAGGCGACTTAGAGGATCATACACGTAATCCAGAGTTTTATGATCCGACTTTCGAATATCTTAGCGAGATTGGATTTACAACTATTTGATCTCGACAAGAAATCTTTTAGCAACGGCCCACTTCTTTATCCCGAACAACCCTCAAATGATCTCCCTCCATCATCGGCTTGAAGACAGCACGTTCCCGCACAACAAGCACGAGTTCTCTCACCCCTCCATCAACTCCACAATCTCCTTCTCAATCGTATCGTAATCCCCTTCGCCGATATGGATGTGGCGGATGATTCCTTTCTTGTCGATCAAATACATCACGGGCCAGTAGTGCTGGTCGTAGGCGTTCCAGGTTTTGAAGTCATTGTCCGTAACGACCGGATACCTGATGCCAAGCTGGTCGATTTTCTTTTTGACCGTGGCGAGGTTCTTCTCGCTCTCGAACTCCGGTGTGTGCACGCCGATGATCTGAAACTTCGGGCCGGAGTATTTATCGTGCCACGCCTTGATGAAGGGGAGAGTGTTGCGGCAGTTGTAGCATCCGAATGTCCAGAACTCCAGTAGCACAACTTTGCCCTGCAGCTTTGCGAGCGTTATAGCCGGAGCGTTGAACCACGTGCCTTCGGCAAGTTCCGGCGCCCGCTTGCCAATGAGACTGGTTTCGTTTTCCATGCTGACGCAACGTGTCAGGCTTGCGATGAGCAGTACGCCGACAAGTATTTTCCCGCAGACCACATTGCCTCCTTCACCCTTCTACAACATCTCGCTTCTTTTCTAATAAACTACTCCACTGCAGACAATAACACAACCAGCGAGCATATATTTTCAGTTTCATTGTTCGATACAAATATTAGCCTGCTTTGAAATACTGCCATAGCGGTAAATCATCAAAAACATACGGCAGTTTCCTTGACTATGGTCAGTAATCAGAGTATTTTACTGCTAAAGCAGTAAGGATCATGAAATGAAATCAACTGGAAACATCGGCATTGGAGAAATCGTCCGCTTTCATCGGACGAGAGCGGGGCTAACGCAGAAAGCATTAGCTGACCACGCGGGCGTGGGCAAGACCGTGGTATTCGACATTGAGAAGAATAAACAATCCGTGCAATGGGATTCGCTCAACAAAGTTCTCCATGCACTGAACATCACGATTGTGTTTAACAGTCCGCTCATGAAAGAATTGAATGAAGAGTTGAAAAAGGCCGACGATGAAAAAAGCTGACGTCTCCATGCATGGCATTCCGGCAGGAACGCTTGAGGAACACGAGCAAGGAAAAAAATATGTGTTCCGTTACCGTGGAGAATACTCAGGCCCTCCGATCTCACTGACGATGCCTGTCGTGCAGAGGGAGTTTACGTTCGAAACCTTTCCTCCTTTTTTTGACGGTCTTCTACCTGAAGGAGTTCAACTCGAAGGTCTTCTCCGGCAAAGGAAAATAGATCGGAACGATTTTTTTTCGCAGCTCGTCGCAGTCGGTCAGGATCTTGTCGGAGCAATTACTGTCGAAGAGGCGGGATGAAACGTTGCCCTATTACATATGACGAAATCGGGAGCGGCGAGTATTCGGACGCCGGACTTCGTCTCCTCTCACGGCAGTTAAAGGGATTGCAACCGCTTCCCTATACAGCGGAGGAGCAGCGCCTCGAGGCTGTGCGAAGAGCGGGAAACGTGTCGATCCCGGGAGTGCAGGCGAAACTGAGTGCGCGGCTGAACGTGAAGGATGAATCCTTCGAGGTAGTGGATACCGGCGGCCGGTTTATTTTGAAACCGCAAAGCAACATGTATCCGGAGCTTCCGCAGAATGAAGATTTGACGATGCGACTTGCTGCCGAAGCCGGAATCGACGTGCCGCTGCACGGGATGGTGTACTCGAAGGATGGGTCGCTGACGTATTTCATCAGCCGGTTTGATCGTGTGGCCAGAGGCGGCAAACTTGCCGTTGAAGACTTCGCCCAGGTGCAGGAAAAAACGAGAGACACGAAGTATCAGTCGAGCATGGAGCAGGTTGCGGCAACGATTGAAGCGTACTGCACGTTTCCGGCGGTGGAGAAGGTGAAGCTGTTCAGGCGGACCTTGTTCTGCTTTCTTGCCGGGAATGAAGATATGCATCTGAAGAATTTCTCGCTCATCCGCCGCGACGGAAAGGTTGAGCTTTCACCTGCATATGACCTTCTCAACACAACCATTGCCGTGCGCGAAGCAACGGAAGAGCTCGCACTGCCGTTGCACGGCAAGAAGAACAGTCTGAAACGAAGCGATGTTGTCGACTATTTTGCATTCGAACGCCTTGGGCTGAGGCCGAAGATAGTGCACGGTGTTCTGAAGGGGTTTGCCAAAGCGGAAGGCCGATGGGAAGAGCTGATCGGGATCTCTTTTCTCTCAGATCCGATGAAGCAATCATATCTTTCCCTGCTGAATGAGCGAAAAAAAAGACTCGAACTATAGTGAGTCGTTCGACTGAGATTGTCTACGTTGATACTTCATATACAGAGGGCGGTTTTCCTTTCGTCACGGCGCTTAGTTAGTACAGGTTGCCGTGACGACCGAGCAAGAATCTACAACATCCCACTCCTCTTCCTTATAAACCACTCGACGGCAAATAACAGCACAACAAGGGCGAGCATGTATTTCCAATTCCATAGTTCGAACTCCCGCGCTTGGTGAATGTCGCGGGGGACGAACGAGGGAAGGTTCTTCAGTTTGCTGAAAATATCCGGGAAGTCGGCGGGCGTATAAAACTCCCCGCCCGTGCGGGCTGCAAGCTGCCGCAGCAACTGCACATTCATTCGTGTATCCTGAAACTCCAGGGCCAGCTCGCCAATCGAGAAACGCCCATTGTCTTCGCCGAGCGGCTGTCCATCTGATGAAGCGACTGCCTTGAAGGAATAATCTCCTTCTCCCAGTCCTTCGAGCGTTCCTTCGTACCGTCCGTTGCCGACGGGACGAAGATTTGTCTCGGCGGATGGCTTGCCTTGTTGCCTGGCGACAAGCTTGAGTTGCGCATTCTCAACGGGGTTTGCGCTGGCGTCGTACACTTGTCCGACAAACTCGATCGGCTCGCCCTGTGTGAATGCATTTTTGGTTGGCGTGACTTTCACGGGACGGTTATCGTCGCGTGTCGTTAACCAGCGGATGCTGTTGGAAAGAAATGTTGCCAGAAGCTTTTCCGTTTCGGGAACTCCCTGTGCCATCAAGCGCCAGCGCCACACACCGTAGCCGAGTACGGCGAGCGATTTTTGTTTGTTGACATTGCGGATCAGAACGAGCGGATCGTTGAGGACGATGGCATTGATTTTCGTCGTTGCAAGAACCGTCGCCTCCGCCTTCGCTTTGTTGGCTGATTGTGCTTTGAAGAGCGGTGGCAATTTTTTCCAGCCTGCGAGATTTTCTCCGGCAACTTCGGACGCGCTTGCCAGAATCGGATTGTTCTTTTGTGCAGCAACAGGCTCGGCGAATACAAGCTGCTCGTTGGGAGATGCGCTTGCGCGTGTAAAAGGGAGGAGCGATGCAAACGATGCCAGTTTTTGCTGGTCGACATTCTTTCCATCGACAAAAAACACAGGCGTTGTTCTTCGCACAATTGATGCCCGCACCGGGTCAAGGATTGCAGTACCGGTTGAGGCAATCGGGAAGCCGATGAACAGAATGCAATCAGATGAGTCGAGCATCTGGTTTGTCATCGATCCCTCATAAAAAGAGGACGGCGATTTTTGCGTCAGCGAACGGACGTCGAGATTTTTATCTTCACGAAGAGTTTGTTTCAGAACAGAAACATCCGGCGACGGGCTGCCGGCGATAATAAGAACCCTGAGCTTGCTTTTAAGAATGCGGGCGAGAAATGTCCGCTGGTTGTTTGCCGTTGTCAGTTCGCCCGGTAGCTTTGAGACGCGCACCGAATATTTTTTTATGCCTTCACCTTCCGGGGTGTACGAAAGGCGTGCGGCGTATTCGCGTGTTCCTTCTTCAAGAGTTATCTGAGCGCGGCTTAAGTCCCGGCTGCCTTCAGCAAGGATCACTTCTATCTTCTCGCCTTTGAAGCCGGAGCTCTTGATCGTTACATCAACCGGGACCTCGGTCTGATTGTACACCAATTCGTTCGTAAGCACTTTGGTAATCAGGACATCCTTCTGTTCAGTCGAATCGCCGATGCCGACGGTGAAAAGCGGGATGCCGGACTCCTCCGCTTCGTACAGCGGATTTTGTCCGAGGTTGTAACTGCCATCGCTGATGAGCAGCACCGCACCGATATTGCTGCGTTCCTTTTCCTCGCCGACTTTGCGAAGCGCG
>JBKJJX010000349.1:0-3380 GCA_046597825.1 Bacteroidota bacterium
ATCACGCGAACGCTTTCGGCAATTAAAGGCTTTCATAAATTTCTTGTCGGTGATGGCGTTACAAAACTCAACCCGACAGAATTGGTCGACGCGCCAAAGTTGCCGCGTTCACTTCCCGATGTCCTGAGTCAGCCTGAGATTGATGCAATTCTCCAACAACCAGCCGCGTCAAAGACAGACAAGAAAAACCTTTGGGTGCGTGACAAGGCGCTGCTCGAAACAATGTATGCAAGCGGACTGCGTGTTTCGGAAGTTGTCGGCCTGAAGCAATCCAACATTCTTGCAGAAGAAACATTGCTGCGGGTGTTTGGCAAAGGCTCGAAAGAACGCATCGTTCCTATCGGCGGTTCGGCATTGCGATGGATTGACCGGTATAAGAAAGAATGCCGGCCGCTTATTGCCCGACGCGGCGCTTCGGAAGATGTGTTGTTTCTGAATGCCCGCGGAACTCCGATGAGCCGCATGACGGTATGGAACATCGTTCGATCAAACACACAAAAAGCCGGCATTAACAAAGAAGTCCATCCGCACACGTTTCGCCATTCATTCGCGACACATCTGCTTGAAGGTGGAGCCGACCTAAGAGCAGTGCAGGAGATGTTGGGTCATTCGGACATTGCAACGACACAAATCTACACACATATCGACCGCGAATATCTTAAGGAAGTCCACCGGACGTTTCATCCCAGAGGATAACACTTATGAAGTCAATTCTGATACTGCTTTTTTCTTTCACTTTTATTTCATTCGGCCAGATCAATTGGATTTCAATCGGACCAGAAGGTGGGAACCTTAACAAAATTGTAATTGATCCTTTCAACCATCTGCACATTGTCGCGTTGCCTGTCGAAAGTACTGACGGGGGAACTACATGGTTCAAATCCTTCCCGTTAGAAGCAGTTGAATTTCAGTTTGATCCATTTCAATCGGGACATTACTATTTAATAGCCACCGATGGTGAGCAGTTTGAAACCAACTACAGACTACTGAAGTCGATTGACGGTGGGGCAACATGGACACTCACGTTGCAAGGTCCGGCGCTGTTGCATGGTTTGACGCCAGATAGATCTGTGAGCGGACAACTCTTTCTTCTCAGGGGGAATTCCGCTTCGAGTGTTTACACAGCTGAGGTTCTTCGATCATCCGACAGCGGCGAATTATGGCAAAGTATTTACAGCGTGAGAGATTCTTCCGGCTTTCTCCGGCCCTTTCGCGCAATCGTCTTGCTGCCGGATAATTCATCTCGTCTTGTGCTCTTGAAAACCTTCGGTATTGATACGAGTTCAAACGGCGGAGCTACATGGCATTCTCTGGATACGATTTTCGTAAACGGCATCTCCCGTTACGTGAAAAATTATCCGATGGTCGACTTGGCAATCAATCCAGCGACTTCTTCCAAATGGTTTGCGCGGCTTTTCAGTGACCTCTTAATCGATAGCCTGGCATTTCTCCGATCGACGGATAGCGGAGTTCATTGGCGTTCAATGTCCGGAGTAAAAGTACCGCGCCCACTTTTTATCGTACCGCCGCCACCTAACAACGCTACACCAATTCGATTTCATCCGACCGACCCGGACACAATGTTCTTTGGCTCAAGCATCGGTTCCTCTTTCATCTATCGAACGACAAACGGCGGAATTACGTGGTTGAGAAGTACCGATTCACTCACAATCGAGGAAGTGCAGGACATATCTTTTGTGGATCCTCAGCGCGGTGTGCGGCTTTCGACAAAAGGATTGGGGATGTATAAACTCGCTACGAACATTTCACAAATGGTTCCTTCGAATTCAGGTATAAGGCTTCATGCTTCAAATGATATTGCCATCCCGAATCAAGCCAACCCGCTCATAGTCTCTGCGTCTTCTTTCTTCAAAGTTTCTGTTTCCTCGAATTGGGGATCCTCATGGGAACAACGAAGTAGTGGAATATACTATCCGGAAGTTATCGGACTCAGAATCTCACCAGTCGCCCCCCAGCGATGGTACGCCATAGTCATAAGGGATATTACGCAATCGGCCCTTTTTGCTTCCACGAATAACGGTCAAGCATGGACCTCCATCTCCAATGGAATCGATTTGGATATCATGCCGAATGATTCTTTGACCCTGTTCCGGCAAATGGGAGGAATTGACAAATCTACAAATGGTGGCACCACGTGGGCGAGAGTTCTCAATCCACCGCCAAATGGCAGAGGCATACCCGTAGCCGATCCGACCAGTGGTTACACACAAGTACAACGAAGGAACAATTTTCGGAGTGATCTCAGCGAATACTTCTTTTAGCAATGTTTTTCAGCTACAGCGATCAACGGACAGCGGTTTCAATTGGAACGGTGTCTCACTTCCTGTCTCACCGGAGTTCTTGAACGAGGTCGCGGGTATTTGGTTCGATCCACAAAATCCTAATCGCCTCTATCTCTCCTACAATGATGGGATTCTTTGCAGGTCTACTGACAATGGAGCACTTTGGATTACAATCAGTAGCCCGGTCGCAGGCAGAGTATACCCGCGAGTCTTTGACGTCCTCGTTTCCCCAACGAACAGTAGTGTTCTTTTTGCCGCTACGCCATATGGAGTGTACCGTTCATTCAATGACGGCAACTCATGGTCGCTCCTTACTGATTCAACATCAGCATTTTCCACAAGTCGTTTGGCACTGGGGGGAAACGATACGCTCTTTGCTGCCTCCTATGATTATGGTATCTATAAAACGTCGCGCAGCGTTTTGACTGATGTTGAACAACCGTCAACGCATTATATGCATTTCTCTCTGCGGCAAAACTATCCAAACCCATTCAACCCCACTACCACGATTCATTACCAGCTCTCCGTAGAAAGTAACGTGAGCCTTGTGCTGTTCGATTTATTGGGACAAAACATCGCCACACTTGTGGACGAGAAAAAGGAACGTGGCGAATATGCAGTTGACGTGGATGCATCGGGGCTATCAACGGGAGTATACTTTTACAGGCTCCAGGCTGGTTCTTTTAGTGAAACGAAGAAAATGGTTGTAATTCGATAGTGCAATTTCAATTTTCGATGGTGGTTCATGTCTCAATCCAAACTTTCTCTTAAAGACCTTCGCTCCGAAATCGTCGGCATCGACACAAACGTGCCGTTGCTTGACGGACGTGAACAGCCTTATGTTTTTCTTGACAACGCGGCAAGCACGCCTGCATTCAAACGCGTTATGAAACGCATTGTGGATTTCATGCCGTGGTATTCGGGGGTCCATCGAGGCACCGGCTTCAAATCGCAAATTGCAACACGCCTCTACGACAGTGCCCATGATGTATGCGGTCAATTCGTTGGCGCGGATCTCGCAACAAATCTTGTCGTCTTTCTGAAAAATACGACGGAGTGTGTGAACAAACTGGCCCA
>JBKJJX010000044.1:0-15676 GCA_046597825.1 Bacteroidota bacterium
CGTCCTGTTGCATCCCAGCTCGTCGCGTATGTCCCTTGTTCAAGTGTTCCGTGAAGGAGCGTGGTGACTTCTTTTCCAAGGAGGTCACCACGCTCGTTCACCGAACACTTGAACAAGGGACATACGCGGTGAGCTGGGATGCAACAGGACGTGCAAGCGGGTTATATTTTTTCCGGCTTACAACTCCCGCCACCACCCAAACCCGCAAACTACTTCTGATCAGATAGGCGACGGCTCGCCAGCACGCCTGCATCTCTAATCGCTTTCACAATTTCTTTCGCGAACCATTCCGCTCCACGTTTTGATGGATGGCCATCCCCCGGCATCACCCCGCCGGAGATCTTACGTGCATCCCAGCGAAAACGGAAATCAGAATATTCTTCATTGTAATGTTGGTTAGATGGAATAAATTCGCGCAAAACAGAGACATTTCCTAATTCCCGTTGCTTTTTCCAATCTTTCAGATATATTGAATGAAACAATCCATCCATGTCCCGCCCCTTAACGGAGACATGCAATCACCGACCAACTGAACTTCAATGAATCGCGAAACTGTAGACCGGATCATAAACGAAATATTGCAAGAGAAACTTCACGGCAAAGGACATCAATGCTGCAAGGATGGAATCTGCTCCGATAATCTTTGCGTCATCCACAATAAAGAAGGCGTCCGCGCAATCGTCAACGGCGGCGCTTCCCGCATCACGGCAGGCGTCGGAGTGGATTTGGCCGGAGGGGTCGAGCCTGATCTCGCCGGAATGATCGACCACACGATGCTGAAACCCGAGGCAACCATATCCGAAATTGAAACGCTGTGCGCCGAAGCGCGCAAGTATAGCTTTGCAAGCGTCTGCATTAATCCGGGATATGTGACTCTCTGCGCGAAACTTTTACGCGGATCAGATGTAAAAGTCTGTACGGTCATCGGGTTCCCCCTCGGATCCACAACAACGGCCGTCAAAGCATTTGAGACCGAACATGCAATTCGGGATGGAGCGGGAGAAGTCGATATGGTCATGAACGTCGGCATGCTGAAATCCAAACAATACGAATATGTTGAGAGCGATATCTTCGCCGTCGCCAGCACGGCCAAGCGCTACCGCGTTCTTTCCAAAGTTATTCTCGAGACCGGATTGTTGAATGATGAGGAGAAAGTAAAAGCCTGCGTTTTGGCGAAGCGGGCCGGAGCCGATTTCGTGAAAACATCCACCGGATTCAGCAAGGGCGGCGCAACGGTCGGTGATATTGCATTGATGCGTCGAGTCGTTGGTTCAGCAATGGGCGTCAAAGCCTCCGGTGGTGTGCGAAGCCGGGAAGATGCGCTTGCCATGGTAGCACACGGCGCGGACCGCATCGGAGCAAGTGCAAGTGTCAAGATTGTGAGTGCGGAAACATCTCCCGAGCCTGCATCGAAAGGATATTGAGATTGAAACGCGTTCCCTTCTTTTTGTTCATCCTGCTTCTCTCCCCTCTTGGTGTTCTCTTCAATAGCTGTGGCTCTTCCGAGGACACGAGCAGAGAAGCCTCGTGGACAGACTCAACAGCGCAAACGCGGCGAACAGAATTTGAAACTAAAACGGATACGGTGACGTTACAAAGAACGTCGCCACATAAAGATCCCGGCGACTTGCAAAACCCGGGACGGTTGCAATACATGGTGCAAATAGGTTCGTACACAGAATCCAAAAATGCATCGACTGTACAATCCCGGGCACGCAAACGATTCCAGCGTCCGGTGGTGAAGGAATACAGCACCGCCAAGCGACGCTATCAGATCAGGATCGGATTTTTCGATACCGAGCTGGCAGCAAAGGAATTTCGTCTGCGATTGATCAAAGAATATCCGGAGGAGTACAAAGGCGCATGGGTAGTTCGGGTAAACAAATAGGATATGTTCTTCTTTTGCTGGCTCTGCTACTTGCCGGTTGCGGCGGCTCAAAGGAAGTCGAGAAAAAAGAACGGGCTGATCCATATGATCCGCCTGTTGTGGTGCAGGGATTTCGTGTACAGTTATTCTCCACTCCCGAAATCGATGAGGCAAACAAAAAGAAGGTGCAGGCAGAAGCGGCATTTCCCGATGAATGGTTTTACGTGGTGTACGACCAGCCAACCTACAAGCTACGAGGTGGAAATTTTGTAAACCGGGCAGGTGCAGACGCGTTTGCAAAATACCTCACCGGAAAAGGATTCCCCGACGCCTGGATAGTACCGGAAAAAATAGTCAAGAATCCCCGGCCACGGACGCAGGCCCAATCCGGAAACCACAAGTAAGTATTCTTTCAACTGCTAGATGTTGCATCCATTAAGAATAAAACCGATATGCCTCGCCATCGCTGCTGCGAGTTCATTCCTTCTTGCTGCGTGCAGTGGATCAAAGGAGTTGGAGAAACCAAAGCCATCCGAAATTTTTCCCATTCAGGAATTCGAAAAAAACTTTCGCCCTTCCGATTATGATATGGATGTGAAGGTGTTCCTTTCTGAAATAAAAAAAGTTGATGATGTAAAAGTCAATCCGCCGAGACCGCTAGTTGTGGAGCCTCCGGTGATCGTTCCCGGGTATCGGGTGCAACTGTTTGCTACTTCAGAGATTGATGAGGCGAATGCGAAGAAGGAATTGGCGGAGTCTGCGTTTCCCGGTCAGTGGTTTTATCTGGAGTATGATCCGCCCACGTATAAACTGCGGGCCGGCAATTTTGCGAACCGGAATGAAGCGGATTTGTATGCGAAGTTTCTTTCTGAAAACGGATTTCCTGATGCCTGGATCGTGCCGGAGCGGATTGTCAAGAACCTTCAACCCCGCGTAGCCCCTCTACCACCCGAACAGACTCCTCCAAAGCAATAGCTACTTCGCTTCCCTGAAGCGCAAAACAATTCCTTGTACTCCCCATCTCGCCCGGACTTTTATCGTGTCCGGAAAAACCGCAAAGCGTTCGGCGGCGCGAAACGGGAATGTTTGCCCGAAGGTATATGATTGAGAGGAATCCCTGTCTTCAAATGCTCTCACGGTGTACAGGCCCTCGGGCAGCTGGTCGAAAACAAATTTCCCGGGTTTCTTCAAACGGATTGTATTCTCGGCAGGCGGAGTTGTTGTTAATCGCCGTGCGGTAACAAATATCTCTCCGCTATTATTTCCCGAAGCAGAATCGACAGCAGTCCCTTCAATGGTTCCTGTGGTTCGCAAGTCGATCGTCTGAAAACGAATGACACGGACGGAATCTCTGTAACCATTTTCCGAAAAGTCCTTCACCGAATCCATTGCCACCCTGATTGTGTACCAACTTTTTGACCGGAGCGGTTCGAGCGGAGCGAACACAACGCTGCCTGAAGAAGTCCAGTGCACATTCGCAGCGACTTTATTTTTATTGCTGTCACGCAAAGCAATCGCATTGAGAATGCCGGAGCGCTGTACGGATTCACTGAATCGAATTTCAATTCTCTGCATAATCCCGATTCCACGAGTGCTGTCGGAGATCCCTATGACTGTAAGGGTGGGACGCACTGTGTCGGGCGTAGCAATTCCCACAAATGCAGAACTTGAGTTAGATGTGTCGAATGGATTGCCGGCGAGATCAAATGCTTTTCCAATTGTAAGCCGATACGTTTTGCCGCTATCAAGCGGGGAGGACGTTATGACGATCTCCGATGTTGAATCCTCGGGCTCCCGCGAACGCAAAAGGATATTTACGGATTGTTGGGTCGCGGTATCTTTTATTGTGATGATGGAATTGAGAAGCGAAACAGAATCAAGTGGCTCACTGAAACGAAGACGCAACTCCCGTCGGTTCAACGGTGTCACGTTCGTGAGAAACGGTTTGCTTGTATCTTCGCTCGCAAGCCGGAACCACACATTCTCCGCTTTAGGTTTCGATTCCGAAATAGTGACGTCGCCGGTCGTCACGCCGAATTGATCGATCTGCTTGTCGTAGATGAGATTCCGGTACTCATCACGCACAGCAAAAATCCTGTAGCTTCCCCAACCCATATTGGAAAGTGTAAACCCCCCATCCTTCCCTGTCTGCATAATGTAATCGGGACGACTCCGGCTTGGATCGAGCGTGTCGCGCTGTATTCCGTTCAACGAGTATGCAAATACCATGATGCCTTCCGGCTTCTCATCGAACACACGACCGCTGATAATGCCGCGGTCAATGACATCGCCGGTTGAGAACGCGAGCGTGTAGCCGCTTGCCATCCGGTTGTGTGCCCGAATGTCGACGACGTCGGTTCCGATATTGAGGACATAGGTGGTGTTGGTGCGGAGTTTTTCCGTAAAGATGATCGTTACTTCTGTGCCGCCCCACTCGAGCTCAAGCTTTCCCAGATATGGCGACAGGAAAATAGATTCTTCTACCGACCGTCGATCGACGTACTCACTGAACTCAATTAGGATCCTGTCCGTTTGAATATGCGTGGCATTCGTGTCGGGTTCCGTTCGGATGACAATTGGAGGAATGGCATCGACCGGTCCGCCACCCGGCGCCACCTGGCCTGCGCAGGATGCGAGAATCATCGCAAGAAGAACTGAGCAACATGAAAGAAATAAAATCTTAAAGATCATGAGAGATGGAACTATTGGGGAACAACGGCAGTTAAATTATTTGAATGCACTGCAATATACAGAATTGCAGCAAGATATTCGGGGCGTTTTGAAGTTATGTGCTGAGGATCGATGCAGTTGGTGGTGGTGGGTGATGAGAGAATAACTTTGGACGCCCCTTATTTTTTTCGCTCATGCCCTGCAAACGAATTTGTTCCTCCCGCTGCTGCTTGAATTTCTTCACGTTATCCAAATGCGCTGCATAGTTTGTTGAAAACCAATGCCCTCCGCTCCCGTTTGCTACAAAGAAAATGTAATTGTGATGTTCCGGATACAACGCAGCAATTATTGATGCAGCCCGCGGATTACTGATCGGGCCGGGCGGGAGTCCGAAATTTCTGTATGTGTTGTAAGGACTCTTGATGAACAGATCCACGAACCGCAAGCGCCGCGGCGGTCCCCCAATGATGTACTGAATTGTCGGATCCGCCTGAAGTTTCATCCCTTTGTCCAAACGGTTATGATAGACGCCGGAGATTCTGGCGCGCTCGCTATCCAGCATAGCTTCTCCTTCGATCAACGAGGCAAACGTGATGACCTGGTGCACCGTCATTTTCATTTCCGTGGCGCGGGCCCGCAAGGAGTCGGTAAATACTTTTTCCGTTTGATGAACGAGCCGCTTGATAATCTCCTCTTCGTCCGCCTGCCATTGGAAGTTGTATGTGTTCGGAGAGAGATAGCCTTCCAGAGTGGCTGCCTCAACGCCGAGTGATTCCGCAAATGATTTGTCGTTGACAAAATTCATAAACCGGAGCGTGTCGATATGCAACTGCCTGCCGAGCAAACGGGAAAACGATTCCGCACGCCGCCCTTCTCTGAGCGTTACGGCAATCGGCACAATTCCTTTTCCCTGACGAAGTTTGTCGAACAACTCGTTGTTGGATATCCCGGATTTGAATTCGTATTTGCCCACATGCAGCTGTGGAGATTGCCTGCTCATCTCCACAACAAATTCAAACCAGGACCTGTTGCGCACTATTCCGTTCGTCTCGAGCGAATCAACAATTTGATTCCACGTGTCGCCCTTGCTGACGTAGAGAGCTTTCTTGTCAACATCGAATGTGTTGCCACCATAAAAGACGTTGTAAAAGTACAACCCAACTGCGATGACAAGACAAAGAATAATTGTCGCAATAATTTTCGCCGGCTTTGACATTACCACACCCATTACATCCCCCATCTACTGTTGCTGTTCACTCACGAGTTGATTAAATCTTTGCAAATACTTGTTCGCTTTTGCACTGTCCGGCCTGAACGTTCTATACAAATCGGAAAGCGCCCGATACACTGCCGGGTAGTTCGGATTTCGTTGTGCAATTGTTTCAAGCTGCGCCGCGGCATCATCCGGCCGGTTCTGACGGGCGGCAACCTGCGCCAATCCGATTTGGGATTCAAGGAGATCGGGATTTAGTTTAAGCGCAACAGTAAATTCCCTAGTGGCATCGTCCAACCGCCCTGTAGCGAGATACAACGACCCCATCAAGTGATGGGCTTTGGAATTTTGCGGGTCAACTTGAACCGCGCGCTGAAGCATTTGTCCGGCAGCATCGAACTGCCCCCGGTACAGCGCCTGTCCCGCCGTCCCGACTGCATACGATGCCTCTTTTGAAGTAACATGCATCCGTTCGGCATCAAACGGAAACACTTCCATTATTTCCGGCACTCTTTCATCCGTCTTGAACAACGCGGGTTGATTCACGATCTCAAACCAGTTACGCAATACTGCAATGTACGTTACGCGTTTGGCAACGAGAAATTGTTTCAGTTTGTCAAGATTACCAATATCCTGAATCATTTCGGGTGAAACAAGTCCGACCATATCGGCAATTTTGCGCTGCGAGTAGAATGCGACCGCACCAATATCATGAGTGCCGATGATTGCGCTCTCCGGAGTATTATCATGAAGCCACTTTCCGGCGCGCACTTGCCTGTCGTTTATATATTTGCACATCGCGGCATAGTCCGTTCGCTTCTCCCAGGACGCCATAGAAAACTGCACTGCGATCGCGGCAACCGCAAGCGATTGCACAATTACAACATGTTTCCTCCTGCGGAGAAGGCCGAATATTTTTTTCTCCGGAGAAAGAACAATCTGCAGGCCCGAGACGCCAAGCAAAAGAATGAACGGCAGCACAGGCATCATATAGCGCCCTTCCTGATACAAATAGGGAAGCTCCATGTAATACGCCGCAAACATCCCACAGGAAAAAAGCAGAGCAACGAGGTGCGTTTGCCTTTTTCTTTTTACAAATCTCAATATCACGTCGATAATTCCAACTGCGGCGAGCAGAGCAATCAGCAGCATATGCCCGCCGGTCAGGAAGCGAAATACTTCAACGGGGAATGCCGCCTTGCCGGAGCCATTGGAATAGAATTTCACTTTCGCCGCAAACGTATTCGGGAATATTGAACCTGACAGGAACAGATTGAAGCCGGCATACGCAAGAGCGAATAATCCAAAGACGACTACCGGGGTTCTTAACCACGCCAATGATGGAGAAGCAGGCTCTTCGGATTTCTTTTTTGACTGCGGGCGTGCAAACCAGTACGAGTGGTACAGCACATCAGCTGCGATGGCAATAAAGAAAATTATCGCCTCCGGCCTCGGCCACAATAACAAGCCCGATGCAACACCAAGCATTATGGATTGTTTCGATTGATAGAAATACAACACACCGAGCAACACGCAAATGAACAACGTAGTTTCCATGCCAGAAAGGGCCGCCCATTGCATTCTTGTTTCAAGAAGCAGCAGAAGTGAAATGCCGAGAGCCAAAGGCACGGAAGAAGCCCGATGGGAGTGGGAACCCTGATGCGATTTCTGCGAAGTCTGCGATCCGTACGGCTCAAGGTGAATTAACGTCAGCTTGAAGATGAAGAACGCAGCGGAAAGAAGAAACGCCACTCCGAGCACATAACTCAACATCATTTCATTCGAGGTAAAGAAAAATCCTGCGGCAAGAAGAAGAGTATAGAGTGGAGATGTTGAGCCCGCCGTTACCATTTCATTTCTAAAATAGGAGAAGCTTCCGTAGTCATGAAGATTCTTTGCAAACTGCAAATGAATCCAGGGATCATCCAGAGGAAAGCCAAATAACTTATTGACGCTGTACGCATACGACCCGAAAAGATACAGCGCAGCCGCGCCGGCGCACAGCACGCATGCGAGCAGCAAATATTTGTAACGCTCAAGGTTTAAAATCATCAGGCGAGTTCTAAGTTGGCAACGGCGGGAAGATCAAAGCCTGAGGTGATGCCGCGCTGAAGTTTCATCCAGCCAACGTACGCGATCATCGCTCCATTATCCATGCAGTATTCCATTTTCGGGTAGATGAGATTGAGATTCCGTTTCTCACATTCCTCTTTCATTCTGCTGCGCAAACGGGAGTTTGCCGAAACGCCTCCGGCCAATGTAACATCGTTCACGTTCATTTCGGCTGCTGCTGCGAGTGTCTTTCCGATCAGCACATCAACGATCGCTTCCTGGAAGCTTGCGCAAATATCGGCAAGTTGCGGGGAGTCGTGAGGCAGTGGGTTTCCCATCAATCCATTATTTTTCAGATAATATAACACAGCGGTCTTCACGCCGCTGAAACTGAAATCGTAAGATCCCTCATTCAGAAATGATCTGGGGAACTTTATTGCTTTCGGATTTCCGGTCGTAGCAAGCTTGTCAATTACCGGTCCGCCCGGATAACCGAGTCCGAGCATCTTCGCAACTTTGTCGAATGCTTCTCCAGCCGCATCGTCGCGGGTTTGCCCGAGCACGCGGTGAACGAACGGCTCCTTCACATGCACAAGCATTGAATGTCCGCCGGAGACGATCAGAGAGATAAACGGAAACGATGGTTTTGTTTCCATCAAAAAATCAGAATAAAGATGCCCTTCCATGTGGTTTACAGCCACGAACGGAATGTTCAGTCCATACGCCATTGCTTTTGCGAAGTTCAGTCCCACGAGCAGTGCGCCGACTAGTCCGGGCCCTTGCGTTGCCGCAATTCCGTTGAGCTGAGATTTGTTGATGCCTGCGCGTTGCAGCGCTTCCTCAACTATTTCAATAATCATTCGCTGGTGTGCACGCGATGCAAGCTCGGGCACCACGCCGCCATATTTCTTGTGGACGAGCTGCGAGGAGATGATGTTGGACTTCACAACGCCATCATGCAACACAGCAGCTGACGTTTCATCGCAGGAGGTTTCTATGCCGAGGAGGTACAAGTTTAAGAATGAGGTTAAGAGTTTCGAGTTGAGAGTTACGAGTTTGGTTTTTTTGGTTCGATGATTCTGCCTTCACGATAACGAAATGAGGTGTGAGTTTCAAGAAATTGAGTTATCGTCAGGGCTAAAGCGTGTCATCCTTTTGTCGTTTCTCCCAGCCTAAAGGCCGGGGTTATGCAGCAGACATAAAGAAGCATAACCCCACCATTCATGGTGGGGGAAGAGAGCACGCAACAATCGGCTTTAGCCATACATAGTATTCGTTTGATTTTGAGAAGACCGGTAGCTATACTGTTTTTGTTTTGGCGCCTAGCTTTTGACCTTTGTTCTTTGCGAATGTCTGCTTCTATCTCCGAATCAATTCATCGGCGTTAGTTAAGAAGCACCGAAAGTCACTACAGAATAACATGAAAGGCGAGAGATGACCAAACCCAGACCAGGGCCAACAGGTAATCCCGGCACGAGAGGCAATCCGCCTGGGCAAACCAAATAATGAAACTCGCAGAAGTCTGGAAGACATACGAATTCTACAGTGGGAGTCTGACGGAGCACAACAGGAAATTGGCGTTTGCAATTGCGGCAATCTGCTGGTTCTTCAGAACTCCAGAAGTTACTTTTCCGACTCCGATTCTCTTTGGTATTTGTTGTCGTGTTCTTACAACTCGACGTTCTCCAGTACATGACTGGAGCGTTGATAACTGGCTGTTGGGCACATCGGACCGAGAAGACTTTATGGAAGGAAAAGAGAACGATCGAAGCGGACATCGACAAACCAGCATGGCTTGACAGCCCGGTCAAGGTGCTGTTCCTACTCAAGAGTATTGCATTAATGATATCAAGTTGCTTTCTAGTTTCAGAGTTTGTCAATCGACTTGCAAAGTAATCCGTACGGCACGCTCGGGCCAGTGTCCCGAAGGGATGACTCCGGAATCATTCGAGACAGTCTACACCCCAACATGGTGGCGTGGCGTTAGGTGGTTGCCCACATTCGATCTATTGTCAACAAGTATGCTCAGGCTTTGCGGAATAGACAACATACCAAAAACTTTCGAAGCATCTGGTGTTTATGGGATCCAACACATGCCGTCGAAACGAGTCTACATCGGCAGTTCAACAAATGTTCGTTCTCGCTTGTGGCAACATTTGAGAATGCTAAGAAAGGGTGAGCATCACTCTCGCCATCTTCAGAATGCGTGGAACAAGTATGGTAGTTCAGAATTCGTTCTCTGCTTATTCGAGTTTATCCCAAATCCTAAACTACTAGTCGCTCGTGAGCAATATTTGATTGACTCCTTCAAAGCTTGGGGTTCAGGGTTTAACGCTAGACCAAAAGCCGAATCCATGGTGGGGATGACGTGGAGTTCCGACCAGAATGAGCGCAGACGCCAGTCAAATTTGAAAGCATGGAGCGATCCAATCCTCCGTGCCGAGCTAAGCCGCCGATTCGTTGGCAAGCGCCGAGGAATATGGACGGCAGAATCCCGCAACAAGTCGAGTTTATCTCTGAAAGCTTATCATGCTGACAATCCCACAGCGCGGCTCGCCTTTCGGTCAAGAATGTGGGACAATCCGATTGCTCGCGAAAAACGTATAAGAAATGTACGACAGAGTTTGAAGAACCCCAGGATCTATCTTGCCAGAGTTCAACAGCTACGCATTGCAAGCGCAAATCCCAAGCGGCTAATAAACCTTCGCGAAACGGCTTTTCAATCAAAGAATCGTTCCTCTCTCGGCATTGATTCGAATCGAACCCTAACGAAAAAAATCACTGACTTGTATGCCCAAGGTCTAAGTCTCCGCGAGATAGGGCAACAGGTGCTGCTTGACCACAAGAGCGTAGCAGCAAGACTTAAAGTCCTCAATATTCCAATCACGCGTCGCTACAGATCAGGGAATCGTCATCCTTTCGCAAAACTAAATGAAGGCAATGTTCGGCTAATTCGGACTATGATAGAAAAGGGATGTACCCAGGCATCTCTCGCGAAGCGATTCAAAGTGTCTTCTTCCATTATCTCAGATATCAAGACCAAAAAGTCGTGGAAACATATCCAATAAAGGACGAGCTTAAGGGTGCAATAAAGGCAATAGGCATTCGCAGCGCCACCGAAGGATCAGACTGCGACATATATCTCCGGGCACTTGCAGGAGTAACTCTCGCCGTCTACAATGGCCTTGACGTCGACGTTAGTGCAACATACGATCGCATTGCGTATGAGTTCGCGGACAGCCATCCGCTGGGATGGGTCAAAGGTTCACTCAATCTGTTTGGTATCATGGTCGGTTTCAAATACGAGTTGTAACGTACTGATGGGCCGCAATTCGTTAGGCGATATAACTATGGGAAAAAAAATATCATCCTTTATCCTCGGTCTGTTCTTCATAGCCTCAGGAATAAATCACTTCGTTTCGTCAGAACTCTACGTGTCCATCATGCCCCAATATCTGCCATGGCATCTTTCCTTAGTCTATGTAAGCGGGGTTGCTGAGATTGCCGGCGGGGTTGGAGCCATGATTCCGCGAACACGCCGCATCGCGGGATGGGGCCTTATTGCGCTTCTCATCGCAGTGTTCCCTGCCAATATACAGATGCTGCTTGATGGCTTGGGGACATCCCATTCCCATATTTCTCTATGGCTGCTATGGGCGAGGCTTCCCTTACAGATTGTTTTGATTGGATGGGTCTATTGGACTTGTTTCAGGCGGCCTGAGGAAGAAGTTAAATGATTGGCAATGTCAGAAATCTGCATCAACACAAAAAGGCTGGAAGACATACAGCCGCGGACATAACTACAGGGAAAGCCGATGTCGCGTTTGTTGGAACAAAAACCCGACGAGTAAAAAGAAATGATCGAAACCTTAAATCGGTGGATACCGGCTGTACTCCCGCAAGAAAAATCAAAAGACCGGAAGCGAAGAAACCTCGGAACATTTAAGAGCCGCGATGCGGCAGAGAAACATGAGCGGGAGGTTGAGTACTTTAAGCGGCACAGAGTGTCACAACCTTTGATTGTCATTCCCGAATGTGCCGCTTTACGGCATCCCGTATAGCGGGACAAACAACAATCACTAATCACCTACTCAAATGTCGCTTAGACTGTTCAGAAGGAACCAAACATCACATCTGTAAGGAAGAAGACGATGCGTGTTATTTGGAAACCATATAACACGCTCGAGGAATCGATGGCAGACTGTAACACATTGACAATGCGATTGCTACAAAAATATTTTGTATGCATATTATCTGGAAACAAAACCAGAAACGGTTTTATCTGGAAACCATATAATCAATAGTTATGCCGCTTCGCTATCAAAGGATTTGGTAAACTGTCATTACCATCAATCAGTATCCGGAGAGGAGAACATCTTTGAAGAACATGACCGTTTCTTTAGTCGTAGTCTTCCTGTTAAGTCTTCCAAGTTTAGTCGTTGCTCGGACTTCAAGTAAGGAAAAACAGGTGCGCCAAGCGGTGCAATCATTCTATGACGCTTTCAATTCGCATGGATTTGAGCGTGCATCGGAATATGCGACCGAAGACTGGAATCATATCAATCCCTATGGCGGGCGGACTCGTGGGCGGGAGGGTGTACTCAAGGAACTGAAGGAAGTGCATTCTACCTTTCTAAAAGGTGTCTCTGACACTATTGAAGATATGGATGTTCGCTTTGCCGCTCCTAATCTGGCGGTTGTGACCGTGACCAGTCGCATGAGCACGTTTACCACGCCCGATGGGGTAAGGCATGAGAATGAGCGACATATCAGGACATTCGTTGTGGTGAATCGGAATGGTCGGTGGCTGATAATGCAGGATCAAAACACAACTATAGGTCGCTGAGGTTAACCGGCGGCATAACAAAGAACATTCGGGAATGACAGACCTTAAGAAAGAGAATGAGCAAGATCGACCATCTCAAGATAGAAGACCTGTACGGCAGCCGCATCAAGACGTTTCAAAAGCTCATGCGGCACCGCGTGCGGGACATTCTTCTCGTCTCAAGCATGTACGACAATTATTTGTTTGAAGAAGATGGCCGGCTGTACGAGCTCATCCGCAAGGAAGCCGAAGCCCTGAACCTGAGTCACGCGCCTGATATCATGCACGTTACCAGCGGCGAGGAGGCGATTGAGCTTGCATCGGGTGGTTTCGACCTGATCATCACGACGATGCACATCGAGGACATGCACGTGACCCGGCTTGCCCAGCGGCTGCGCAAGAGCGGCATCGATACGCCGATTGTTCTGCTTGCATACGATAACAGGGAACGGAAAGAAATTGTCACACACTACGACACGTCGGTGTTCGACCGCATTTTTATCTGGCAGGGAGATTTCAAACTTCTCATTGCAATTATCAAAGACCTTGAAGACCGGCTGAATGTCAAGAATGATACGATGACGATCGGCGTTCAGTCGATTATTCTTATTGAAGACAGCGTGAAATTCTACTCCGCCTACCTTCCTATTCTCTACACGGTCATTCTCGATCAGACTCAACAATTGATTGCAGAGAGCGTGAACCTGACGTACAAATTGCTGCGCATGCGGGCTCGTCCGAAAGTGTTGCTGTGTACGACATACGAAGAAGCATGGGCATACTACGACCAGTACCAGGATTTTATTCTCGGAATAATATCGGATGTGAATTTCAAGCGCAACGGAGTGAAAGACGAATTTGCGGGAATTGATTTTGCAAAGAATGTCCGGAGCGGCCATCAGGATATCCCCATCCTTCTGCAGTCGAGCAATCCGGCAAATGCGGAGAAAGCAAAGGAAGTCGGCGCTGCGTTCCTGTTGAAAGATTCGCCGCGGTTGCTGCACGAGCTGCGCGACTTCACGCAGCACAATTTTGGATTCGGGGATTTTGTGTTCCGGATGCCGGACAACTCCGAAGTTGGCAGGGCACGAAACATGAAGGAGTTCGAAGATCAACTGCGTGTCGTGCCGGACGAATGCATTCAGTATCATGGGCAGAGAAACCATTTCTCCAGCTGGCTGAAAGCACGAACGGAATTCTGGCTGGCGAACAGACTCAGGCCGCATAAGGTAACGGACTTCAGCTCGATTGCGGAATTGCGCGCAGAACTGCTGCTGTCACTCGAGCTCTATAATCAGGTGAGACAGCGGGGAATCGTTACGGAGTTTGACAGCGAATCATTCGATCCGAAAAACAGTTTTGCCCGTATCGGCGGTGGGTCGCTCGGCGGAAAAGCCCGCGGGCTCGGTTTTATAAATCAACTCATCAATAACTATGGTTTGCGCGATCGGTTTGAAGGAGTTGAGATTTCTGTGCCGTCCGCGATGGTCATTGCCACCGACGTGTTCGATGAGTTCCTGCTGGTAAACAACCTGGAAGCTTTTGCGCTGAACTCCACCGATGATGACGAACTGAACAAGCGCTTTACGGAGGCGCCTCACTTTCCACCTGCCATTCTTGAAAAGCTGAAAAGTTTCCTGGAATTAATACGTGAACCTCTTGCGGTCCGCTCCTCAAGCTTGTTGGAAGACTCGCAATACCAGCCGTTTGCCGGTGTCTATCAGACATTCATGATTCCCAACAACCATCCTGATATCAACGTTCGTCTCGCCGACTTATTGCGCAGTACGCGGCTCGTGTACGCATCAACATTCAACAAGTCCGCACGCGAATACATGAAGGCAACATCGTATCGGCTTGAAGAAGAGAAGATGGCAGTGATTATCCAGCGGCTCGTCGGCTCGGACCACAACGGAAGATATTATCCGGAATTTGCCGGCGTCGCAAAGTCATACAATTTTTATCCGGTTCCTCCCCAGAAAGCATCGGACGGGATTGTGCTCGTGGCGTTGGGGCTCGGGCGGTATGTCGTCGATGGCGGGACAACCGTGCGCTTTTGCCCGAAGTATCCACGGCACCTGATGCAATTCTTCTCGACAAAAGAAACACTGAAAAATGCACAACAGGATTTTTTTGCACTTGATCTTGGTGCCGGACTCAATGGCGCGGCAAACCATCCCGAACTGTTTGTGCAGAAGTATGAACTGAAAGACGCGGAAGAAGACCAGACTCTCTTTCATGTTGCGTCAACGTATTCCGCGGAAAACGATTCGGTGTACGACGGTATGTCAAGAAACGGCAAGCGTGTCGTCACGTTTGCGCCGATCCTGAAACATAAAGTCTTCCCGCTCGCGGAAATTCTTGAGCTTGTGCTCGAGATGGGAGAATGGGGAATCGGAACTCCGGTTGAAATCGAATTCGCCGGTAACATGAATGTGCCTGCCGGTTCGTTAAAGGAATTTGCATTCCTCCAGATCCGGCCGCTTGTGCTGGGCGTGGAAGTCGAAGATCTTGAGATCGAAGTAATTAATCCTGCGGATGTGATTTGTCAAAGCACGCAGGTGCTGGGGAACGGTATCATGCGGGATATACGCGACATCGTGGTTGTTGATATCAACAAATTCGATCGGGCAAAAAGCAAAGAGGTCGCAAAGGAAATCGAAACATTCAACAGGCGGCTGCTCACGTTGGAGCGTCCCTACATTCTGATCGGCGTCGGCAGATGGGGAAGCCAGGATGAATGGCTGGGAATTCCCGTGTCATGGGATCAAATTTCCGGTGCAAGCGTGATTGTCGAATCAGCGTTCAAGGATTTCGACGTGACGCCTTCGCAGGGCTCGCATTTTTTCCAGAACATTACATCGTTCAGAGTAGGATATTTCACCGTCAACTCATTCAACAATCTTGGTTTCATTGATTGGGATTGGCTCGCAAAGCAGGCACCCGTAGAACGGATGGCATACACCTCGCATCTCCGTTTCGCAAAGCCGATGACGGTAAAAATAAAGGGCAGTCAAAACAAAGGAGTGATTATAAAACCGGGGAAAGT
>JBKJJX010000274.1:0-3242 GCA_046597825.1 Bacteroidota bacterium
CGTATCAGCAAATTTCTCCCGAGGTGAAAATGACGAAAGCATCAGTCGAGTATGAATTTACCGGGGACCTTGAAGGCAAAGCATCCGTGGAGTACCTGATGTTTTACAGTCATGCCGACGAGAAGGACCAGCACAACTCAACCGCTTCGTACGTCGGGCTTCTTCGGTTCGACGGAAAACTCGCCGGACGTTCCGGCAGCTTCGTGATGAAAGACGATGGCGCGTTCCAAGGTGGCAGCGCCAACTCAACACTTGAAATCCTCGATGGCTCGGGAACCGCATCTCTCAAGGGAATCAGAGGGACAGGCTTGTATCGTGCGGACAAGGATGGATGCAGGTTTGAGATGGAGTATGAGGTGTAGCCCCGACCTTTAGGTTGGGGAAAAAATAAACTGAATATTCGTAGGGTTTAGCAGTGTCCGGGAGTTAGCAATGACAGTTGGAAGTTTATGGGAAGCAGCTCCACATACTATCGCCAAAATAGTGATCCTCGAAAAATATCTGACTGCCTGGTTCCAAATACTAGGTAGAACGCGGAGAAATCAAGATCTTTGCTATATCGATGGGTTTGCTGGACCAGGGAAATATCTTAACTACCCCAAAGGATCACCTGTCGCCGCTCTAATGGCTGCAAAGAGCTCTTTGATTACCAGCAAACAAAATTGGATTGCTGGGAATATCCAATGTACTTTTATCGAAGCTGACGAAGAAAGATTCAAAAGTCTCAATCAAGAGATCAAAACTTTTGAGAACGAAGATAGATTGAACTTCAGAGCTCTAAATGCAACCTTTGTTGATGGGCTTGCAAATATTCAAGCTCAAACAAATTCCCCATTTAGATTCAGACTTCCCATTTTCGCTTTTATCGATCCTTGTGGCGCGACTGGCGTACCTTTCGATATTGTTTCTAGTATCTTGGCACAACCAACCGCCGAAATATTACTTAACTTTGACGCGGATGGAATTGCAAGAATCTATGCGGCAAAAGAAAGCGCTAATCATGAATCGATTCTCAATCAGGTATTCGGAGATGATAGCTGGAAAGAGCGCTTATCAAATATTAACTCGTTTGGCAAACAGTGCAGAGAGGTATTGGTTCTTTATAAAGAGAAACTCAGGAAACTGAAGGGGATCCGATATGTTTTTGCATTCGAAATGCGGACGAAACTTAATTCGCTTAATTACTTTTTAGTCTTTGCAAGTCAACACCCATTGGGATTAACAAAGATGAAAGAGGCGATGAAAGCTGTTGATCAAAGTGGTGAATATTGTTTTTCAGATGCACGCATTGACCAAGAAATCCTCTTTTCGTTCAACAATCCAAGTGCATACGTTGACTCTCTACATCAGGCATTTCGAGGAAAGCAGGTTCGATACGACGATTGCAATGAATTTGCTCTTAACGAAACGCCATTCCTTAATCCCAAGTCAATGCTAAGTCTCTTGGAAAAGTCGGAGCGCATCAAGGTTTTCACTAACGATCCCAAAAGACGCCGAGGAACATTTAACGAGGATAAAATCCTCTCCATACAATTCATTAACTAGAAACAATATGGCTGAATCCTCCATAGAATGGACCGAAATGACTTGGAATCCCACCACGGGATGCACCAAGATCTCCGCCGGCTGCAAGTTCTGCTATGCCGAAGTTATGTCCCGGCGTTTGCAGGCGATGGGAATTGCGAAGTACAAAGACGGTTTCAAGGTGCGAGCTCATCCCGATGCCCTGAACATTCCTTATACGTGGAAGTCATCCAAAATTGTTTTTGTGAATTCGATGAGCGATTTGTTTCATGAACAGATTCCTCTCTCGTTCATCCGGCAAGTGTTTCGTGTAATGAACGACAATCCGAATCATGTTTTCCAGGTGCTGACAAAGCGAGCCGAACGGCTACTCGAAGTCCACGAAAAACTCAAGTGGACGCACAACATTTGGATGGGTGTGTCGGTAGAAGATGAGAGAGTCGTTCATCGTATTAACTTACTACGCAAAACCAAAGCGAGAGTGAAATTTCTATCTCTGGAACCGCTTATCGGTCCGTTGCCGGATATGAATCTGAAGAAGATTGATTGGGTTATCGTAGGCGGGGAAAGCGGGCACAAGCCGCGAACAATGGATGCCGATTGGGTTTTGGATATCAAGGATCAATGCGAAAAAGCCGGAGTTGCTTTCTTCTTCAAACAATGGGGCGGGCGCAACAAGAAAGCAGCTGGAAGGATGCTCAACGGTCGGACTTACGATGAAATGCCTGAACGCGAACTGCAGGAAAGCCTTTAACGGGATTGTCAAAAAAAACTCTCAGGAATCCTCTCCTCTTTCTTCTTGGTTCTACAATCTTTCTGCCGGATATTTGTCCAGCATATCCAGAATCCCCTCAATCGTCTTCGGTGAATTTCCTTCTGCGCGGTTGTTGATGTAGGCGTACAGCGTTCGTCCCTCGGTGATGCACCGGTGAACCGCCTCTGCAACTCCCATTCGCAACTCCGAGTTTTCTTCCTTGATTTCCGTATACGGCTGGAAGAGTTGAACAGCTTCTTCGTACTTGCGGCCCGTCTTCAGTAATGCCCGCGCAACGGAAAACTTTGCCGTCAACACACCGCCGATCTGAAGCTGCGTAATGATTGGGGGCATGCGCGTCCAGTTGTTCAGCAGATGTGCTATCCCGTGGGTCTGCAACATCCGCAGGTATTCCTCTTTCAAAAATTCGCTGTTGCGAATCTCGACTGCATACTCACAATCTTTCGGAATCTTCGAAAGGAAGTCGTCCATCAACTCGACGAACTGTTCGAACTCAATTCCTGAGTTGGGCCGGAATGTGGAGAACTCAAAAATGACAGCTCCGCGTTTCTTCTTCAGGAATTCAAGCGGTTTGAGAAACGCCTCATTGAATAACCCGGCATTCAGAAAATCCGGATTCTCTGTGCCGGCAAGCTGGCCGAACCGCGGGATGTTGGGGTAGTGCTTGATGGTGATGCGGTCGGTGACTTTCAGCGAGACCTTGAAATCATCTGTTGTCTGATCGTGGATGAACCGCATTTTGTCGGGATCAGGAAAGTCGTAGAGCGCAAAGTCTGCGCAGACAGTGGGGAAGAGCTCGGAGTATTCAGAAAGCGAGTTTTGCTGGAATGATTTCTTCGAAGGATATTTTTTGTTGTAGATCAGTCCCTGCCAGCCCGGATATTTCCACGACGACCCGCCGAAGTAAATTCCTTTGCTCGCCCAGCGGCGAATGCGATCGCGG
>JBKJJX010000318.1:0-6138 GCA_046597825.1 Bacteroidota bacterium
GGTCAGGTTGAAAACGAACAAGCTCTGGCATGACAGCTATACGGTTCAGATGGATAAGGATGAAGTGAAGTCGATTGACAAGACGAAAGAGCATTTATTCTCCGCTGCTGATTTGCATTTTACGCTCCGTCGCATTCAGGCACTGGGCAGTCTGTCGCCGGATTACATTCTCGTCTCGCAGGCAGTCGACCCGATTACGTTCGAAGGACCGGACGCGAATAATGTTATACGAATGCAGTTCCGTGGAGACCGCATCTGGAAGGAAAGCGACATCAAGGAAGTGCTGTCGTTTAAGATTATACCCGAAGGTTCGGATATGAACGCGCTGAACTATACTGTCGGGACGAACGCGTATCTCGCTCTCCCTCCCAAAGACGGCGTTTCGGATTATCGTAAGAGTCCGGATGGAACTGCAAACATCCCGACCGTAAAACTTTCGCCGTTCATCGACAACAGTACATTCACAACGGAATTGAAGAACAACAACATCAACGTTCTTCTTGACACGCCGTTCGGCAGCGTTGCGTCCGTTCTTGGTGATAGCTCACGGTTCTTTGCAAAGTCGAATGTCAGCACGACATTCTTTGCGGTCCTCTTTAATACCCAGCGGCTGAATCGCGACCAACGCAGGGAAGTCCGGCGCATGCTGGACGGGCAGCAAATTGTTAATGCTCTCTACAAGGTCAGTACCCAGCAGCAGCGCAATATTGTTGACTACAAAGGGGACAAGAATAATTACAACGATTATGTGAATCACAGCGTCTTCCCATCTACATCATACTACATCGAAGATTCTGTTGTCGTTCCACTGCGCGATGCGTCGGGATCAAATATGGGCATCCTGCCAGATACGGTGAGGATCAAGGCGTGCATGAACTATGGATATCGTGAGGAATATGCCGAGCTGATTGATGTGCTTAACAGCCCGGGTATATCGCACGGCAAAATCAAAGTGTCAGCAATTCAGAATGAAGACATCCGCAAGGGCGATTACGATGGCATTCTTGTTGCGCTCACCGGATACCGGAGTAATTTTCTGTTCGACCTCTATGATATTTTCCTGCGCGAACCGGATTTGCAAACATATAAGATCAATCTGAATACCACGGGCTCCGGAGGCGGAAATCAAACGATCAATCCAAACTCATTCAGGGCGGATAAGAACTTCTTCCGCCTCGATCCTGAGATGAATCCCACGGAGAAAGCGGACGAGTTACAGCTGTTGCAATATATTTACAGCTTCATGTCAACACGACAAATCGGCGATAAGCAGGAATACGCCCGCCGCATCGATGCGCTTGAAAATCAGATGAGCCTCGGCGCGTGGATGTTCTCGCTGCCCTCGCTTGCCTACTTCAGCACGCAATTCGACAGTACGAGTGTTGATTTGTACGGCGTCGCTTCACAGCTTTCGACAATCAAAAAATGGAAAGAGAAATCAAACTAAGACGGTCCTAACGCGATGGAAATGTCCGGAAGCGTGTTATTGAAAGAACAGAGAGAAAGGATGCCGCTATGAAGGGTAACGATAAACTTATCACCACACTCAATCAATTGCTCGCGGATGAGCTCACTGCCATCAGTCAATACATGGTGCATGCGGAGATGTGTGACAATTGGGGCTACTCAAAACTCCACAAGGCAATTGAAAAACAGGCGTACGACGAGATGCATCATGCGGAATGGCTGATACAGCGCATTTTGTTTCTTGAAGGCACGCCCGTTGTCTCGAAGCTGAACCCGATGCGGATTGGCAAAAGCGTGCAGGAGATGATCAACAATGATCAGAATGCGGAAATCGACGCGATCCGTTCATACAACTCTGCAATTACGCTGGCGCATGAAGTCGCCGATCAGTCAACCGTTGATTTGCTGACAACAATTCTCAAGATGGAAGAAGGGCATGTGGATTGGGGAGAGAGTCAACGCTCACAGGTAGAGCAAATGGGATTGCAAAATTATCTGGCGAGACAAACAGAAGGCGCAGCAAGCTGAGGTTGATCCGCTCACCCGGACGCAGGCATGCGTGATGTGCGCAGGTATGCGCTCCATTAGACTTATAATGGGTGACGCGATCCACGGCTACACTCAACATTAGATATCAGAAAAACTTGAGGCATTTTCCCTCCAATTGTTTTCTCATTGTTGTTCTCCTCTTCATTGCATTTGATTCCGGGATGTCCGCTACCAGAGCGGACTATCTCGTTGTCGAGCGCCCGCAACAGTTCGTTATCTACAACCAATACCAGCAACGCGCATCTCCCTCCGAAAAAATCGCATTCCTCGACGATGCTCCATTCAGAGTCCTCAATCCTAATGATGTGTTGGGTGATGGCTTCACTCGATGTATGAAAGTACAGTTCGGCGGCAGGAATTTCTTTTTCGAGAAAGATGAAAACGGAACGCTGCTGGGTGTTGAGGGTGCCGGTGCACGGCAAATGTATTCCAATGCGGAGATCCTTGAGGACACAATTGAGATTCTAAAGTCCGGTCACGTGAACGTGTCGGACATGCACCCATCGAGGGTGTCTGAGCTTCATGAAGGCGATCGCTTCGTCAGAATCTTCCGGCTCAACGGGAGAGCATACGGAAAGTTGCTCGGGGCAAGCGAACGGTTCGGCTGGATAAATCTGGGAGATGTATCATCGAAAGATTGGAGAATAGCCAGGGAGCTTGGCCTTTCTGTCTCCGACCAAATGCAAAAAGTTCTGCCGCAAATCGATATCAGATTGAAAGAAGTGAACAGAAAGTTGAACGGCTTGTACGAACGCTTCAACCGAAAATTCTCGCGGCATCTTCAGCCGCCCCAATGGCAACTGCAGCGGAAAGGAAATACGCTCGAGTGCCTTCTTGTCCCCAATGATGTCGCAAATGATTTTGCCGAAAGTGCACAACTTCTCGGCAAGAATATGGAGGGCATTCTTCTCGGAACGGATTTGCATGTCACTGTTTCACCCGGCAGACTTGAAATCCGAAGCGGGGTGAACAAATGAAAGGCCGGTTTCTTGAACACGCGATAAGCATTCTTCTTGTCACTTCAATTTTCGTTGTCCTCATCCACTATGCACAGAAGAATGCTGCCACCCGGCAGCCTCTGTCCGATCCCCGTCTTCAGGAATATCTGAATCTGGATTTTATTGATTTCGGCGACCCGCTCGACAAGACGTTACTGCGAGAGACGTTGAATGTCTTTAACTCCGATTCTGTTGCGAGTAACAATGCGCTCCTTCAGTCAATTGAGGATTATCGCCGCGAACAGTTCTCCAATGCGTTATATAAAACCGGAACGGAGTTTCACGGACTGACTGCTGACAAAGCCAACCGGCTTCTTATCATGTATCTCCAATTCATTTTTGTTTACATCATTGTCATGTCGCTGAGTTATTACGGAGCGCAAACGCTCGGCATTTTCCGTTTCATTCTCATGAAGCAAAACCGGTCTTCATATCTTCTTCGCCTGTTTACTGATCCTCCAACGTCATTTGCCGGCACAGTAGGCCACAGGATTGTATTGTTCCTGAAGGCGTGCGCAAAAGGCTTTCTCTACATCATTCTGTTTTCGCCTGCGTATGTCATTGCGTATTCGTTCAAGACGGAGTTCGCGACAGACTCGTATTTCTTCATGATACTTCTCGGGATTGTTTCCAACGGACTACTTATCAATTACGCGAACCGCTTCTACACATTTCTCGTCTCCGAAAGCAGGCGGGGTTATGTTGAAACTGCAATCGTGAAGAACCTGCACAATTCGTACACGTGGAACGATCCGGAAGGAATCTCCGTCAAATCCGTCTTTCGGTTGCGCAAAACGTTTCCGTCGCACGTGTTCCAGCATATTTATTTGAATGCGCGTCACCAGTTCCAGCCGACATTGAAAGAGCATGCGTCGTTCCTCATCACAGGGCTCGTCATTATCGAGATGGCGCTGAATATTCAGGGACATTTGAGTTATGAGATGCTGAAAAATATTCTCTACAAACAATACGACGTGGTCCTCGCGATCGTACTTGGTATTTTTCTTCTCGTCAAAGCGACTGAAATTCTTGTCGACATGTGGATGTACAGGCAAGCGAAAAAATTCGGGGACATGTCCGAATGACAATCAGCAAAAGACTTTCCCGCAATCGAGACACAATCTGGGTCCTCATCTGGATAACCGGCCTGGCGGCGCTGTGGATTTGGGACTTGTTGTTTCTGAATGCACCGGCACTGTACAGGCTAACCATAGCATCACATAATACATTGTTGGTGGGATTGCTTGTCGTCGTGATCTCGGCAATTTTTGGCTGGCTGAGCGGTATCTCGCTGAATGCTCTTGAAAAGGCAAGAACGAAGGCCGGATATTTTTTGCTCATGTTCGTTTTTAATGTCATTCGTTCGGTTCCGCAGATCGTTGGTATCCTTGTCGGATACATTCTTCTGACGATACTGATTCTGAGCGATGTTCTGCGCAGTCCACTTGCCCAACTGCTCTGGATGTCGTGCGTCATCAGTATGTTTGTATTTCTCGAAGTTGCCGATTTGGTACGCGAACGGATTAATTATTACAAACAACTCGATTTTTTTGACGCGATGCTCTGTTGCGGAATCAAAGAGAGCAGAATTGTTAATGTCGAAATTCTCTGGAAGAACAGCCGTGCTCATCTCCTGCACAAACTTATCTCCATATTCGGTGTCACGATATTTTTGCTGTGCAGCATCGACTTCATTGTTTCCGTGGGACTCTCGACTGATGTCAGCCTCAGCAATTTTCCGATGACGCTTGGCGGTCTGCTCGCAAAGACGGATAGCAAACAGGATATTCTCGCCATCGGGACCGTTTTGACGAGCATGAACAATTTCAGGTCTCTTTTCTTTGAACATCTTCAGGGAATCAGCACGGCATTTCTGATTGTCTTTACGCTGTTATGTATCTATAAAATCTCAAATGGATTTGTCAGGAGGCATCGCCTGTAATATGAGCGCCTCACGACAAATCCACATTGCCGCCGGCAACCGCGTGCTCGTCTCCATCAACGATTTCGAGATCCCGGAAAACAAAATCACGCTGCTGCTTGGCGAGTCGGGTATTGGAAAGTCACTGATGTCGAAAGCAGTGTATGGTTTGCTCGATGCGGATGAGTTAGCGATCACGATCGACGGGGAGCCGTACAAACAGTATCTTGCCAGATCAGAAACACGCCAGTTGCAGCATCAGAGCTTTTTTGTTTTTCAGGAACCGTCCACACATCTCAACCCGCTGTTGACGCTCGGTTCACAACTTCGGGAAGGAAGCCTTCAATCATCGGTCAACGAGGAAGAAATTCTGGGGCGGCTGTGGGAAAAATCTGCGCCGGGCGATGTGCGCAAAATTCTGGAGGTGTACCCGAAACCGTATCGTCCCAGCGGAGGCGAGAAGCAACGCATTCTCCTTGCGATGGCGTTCAAGAAAATCGACATGATGCTTGCGCATGGTGGCGCGTTGGATTATGAGATGTTGATATTCGATGAACCGACAGGCAGTCTTGATAATTACTATCGTGATCTCTTTCTGGAGATGTTGTTCGAGCGCTACAGAAAAATGAACTTCACGTGCCTGCTTATCACGCATGACTATTCGATGATCGGAAAGATTCATGAGAGCCACCGTGATTTGATGGATCGGGTCGCCTTCAAAGAAGTAACACTCCACACGGATGCTCTTCGCCTTGAGGATTTTGATCCGGACACGTATCTTCAATGGTTGAGTGCACAGCATCCCATTAACGCCGTCACGCACGCTACACGGGAGATACTTGCGATCGAAAGCGGCGCCCGCGTGTTCGGACGAAGTCTGCTTATCTCACGGGGAAAAAATTGTACCGAATCCTCTCCGCTGGTTTTGAATTCAGGCGAGATGGTTTACCTGAAGGCGGCGAGCGGTGTCGGCAAGACGACGCTCGTCAAACTTGTTATGGGATTATTGAAAGCGGAAAAACTGAGCGCGCATCTCGACGATACTCATCTCACCGAAAACACTCCGACGACGTTCTGGCAAAAGGAAATGTGGGGGAGAAAGATGACGATGGTCTTTCAACATGCAGATGAAGCCCTGAATCCCGAGTCGACTGTGAAGGGAGTTTTTGCCGGATTGCCAACCATCAGCGATCATTCGGACGA
>JBKJJX010000292.1:0-3824 GCA_046597825.1 Bacteroidota bacterium
GATTCGCCCCGGGTACGCGAACATTTTCAAAGATCAGCGTCGCAGTATCGCTGCAGCGCATGCCGAGTTTGTTTTCCTTCTTTCCAATCGTAAAGCCTTTCATCCCTTTTTCGAGGATGAACGTCGAAATACTTCCCTTCGCTTTATCGCGGTCTGTAATCGCCATGATAACATATGTCGATCCGACTGATCCTTGCGTGATAAATGTTTTGCTTCCGTTTAGAATCCAATCGCTTCCATCACGGGTTGCAGTTGTCTTCATACCGCCCGAGTCGCTGCCGGAGCCGGGCTCGGTCAATCCCCAGGCGCCGAGTTTTTTCCCGCTTGCAAGATCCGGAACATATCGCTTCTTCTGTTCGTCGTTGGCGAATTTCATAATATGGCCGGTACACAGGCTGTTATGCGATGCAACAGTAAGAGCAATCGATGGATCGACTTTTGCAATTTCTTCGATAATGACGATCGCTTCAAGCTCACTGAGTCCCGCCCCGCCAAGTTCATCAGGCCACGTCATTCCGAGAAATCCCAGTCCTGCTGCTTTCTGCACAATCTCGAACGGAAACTCCTGCGATTCGTCATACTTCATAACGTGTGGCCGGATTTCTTCTTCGGCAAATTTTCGTGCAAGTTGCTGGACGGCCTTTTGACTTTCGGTGAGATTGAAATCCATTCCGCTTGCCACCATTGTGTCAGACATGTATACTCCTACTGATTTCGGAAATTATTTATTAGTTCGCCCGCAACGTCATACGGTGTAGCGTGCAACTGCATAACTGAATCCATCCTTGCCGATAAAATTTTCTTCCGGTCTTCACTCCAGAAGTCAACGCGCAACCGGTCGGCGACGAGTTCCTGGATTCTTTTTTCCATTCGCTGGCGGCGCTTCAGTTTCAATCCGTCACCGTTTTCCAGAACAGCCCGGTGCTCGGCAATTTTCGATGCGATATCTTCGGTACCTTTGCCTTCATTCGCAACAGCCTTCAACACATCGGGATTCCATTGCGCTGCAGACTTGAAATGTAAAATCATTTTGATCGACATAACCGCCTGGTCGGCACCGGCTCTATCAGATTTGTTGAGGACAAAGAAGTCCGCAATTTCCATTAGTCCCGCCTTCATCGCCTGAATCGAATCACCCGATTCGGGGACGAGAACGACAACGGTTGTATCGGCCGCCCCCGCAATATCAAGTTCCGATTGACCAACGCCAACGGTTTCCATGATGATAATATCCTTCCCTGCTGCGTCGAGAACGTCTGCTGCTTCGGCGGCCTTCTTGCTTAACCCGCCAAGACTTCCCCTCGAAGCCATGCTTCGGATGAACACGCCCTCATCCATCTCCACTTCGGACATACGAACTCTGTCGCCCAACAAGGCGCCGCCGGTAAAAGGACTCGTCGGATCGACAGCAATGATGCCGACAGACAAATTTTGTTTTCGATAAAACTGCGCGAGCTTATTCGTCAACGTACTTTTGCCCGCTCCGGGGGGGCCGGTGATCCCGATGCGATAGGCGTTGCCAGTCCGTGGAAATATGGTCCGGAGAAATTCGTCTGATCCTTCCTGCTCATTTTCAATAAGTGAAATCGAACGGGCAATGGCCACGCGGTCTCCGGCGAAAAACTTCTCCATGTCCGGATGGGCCCTACGCGCCATAACCTTCTTTCGTTCTGAAATATTCCACTGTTCGTTCCAGGCCTTCGGCGAGCGACACTGTTGGTTTCCAGCCGAGCTGTTTTTGGATTTTTCCGGCGGTCAGCACACTGCGCATTTGCTCACCCCTCTTCGCCTGTCCGTGATTTTCCGGGGCCGAGGAATTCGTCGACTTTTTGATGTGATGGAACAGTTGATTCACGTCCGATTCAACTCCGGTTCCAATATTGAAGACGTTCGAGCCCTCGCATTGCAGCGCTAGAACATTTGCCTGCACAACATCTCCGACAAACACGTAGTCTCGAGTTTGCTTTCCATCGCCATTTATGACCGGCTGGTTGCCGCCTAACAGTTTCGTAGTGAAAATTGCGACAACTCCTGCTTCGCCCATGGGATTCTGCCGCGGGCCATATATGTTCGCGTATCGAAGACTGACAGAATCAATTCCATACACAGCTTTGTAATAGAAGAGATAGTGCTCGGTCGTCAGCTTTGCAACGCCATAGGGAGAAATCGGACGAGTCGGGTGAAGTTCATCGGCAGGAAAATAGTCCTGCTCGCCGTAAATCGCTCCGCCGCTCGATGCGAAGACGATACGCTTGACGCCGGTCTTCATGCATTGCTCAAGAAGCGTCAACACACCAAGCACGTTCACGGACGCATCATAGACGGGGTCGTCAACCGAACGACGCACATCCATCTGTGCCGCGTGATGGCTCATGACATCAAACTGTTCCTGCCCAAAGATCTCCTTTACCCGTGCAGCATCCCGGATATCGGCTTCGTGGAATTTTGCCGCGGGATTGATGTTCATCTTTCTTCCGGTCGACAGATTATCCAGAATCGAGACCTGATGGCCAAGCCGTATGTATTCATCAACAATCTGAGAACCGATAAATCCTGCACCGCCTGTTACAAGAATTTTCAAGTACAACCTCTTAGATTTTTCCTGACAATGATTGATAAAGGGTAAAGGAATAAACGCTCGCAAGCAGCATCATCCATGCACCCGCGAATATTTTGTTTCGACGAATATGATAAAATTCCTTCCATAGCCGCGTGTCCAGTGCCATTGTTCCTGCAATAGCCGAACCAATCGCAATGAGCGGCATAATCGGAAGACGATAACGGGCTTCGCAATGCATCACCACCTGCAGTAATGTAAAAAATACAATCGCAACGAAAATGGGCACGAAGGTCTTGCGCCGTGGAGCCGCAAGAAAGCCAATACCGGCTAATGAGTACAATACAATATCTCCGGCGACTGCAATTACTTGCAGCCTGCGGTTGGAATCTGAGTTGGTAATCGGATAACTCCAGTGCATATAGAATTTCTTGACTGCGAGTTTTGCAGCGCCAGTCGGTTGGGATTCGATGAATTGAATGGCGAGTTTTCGCCCCAATGCGCTGCGTTGAATTTCTGTCGAACAAAACTGAGTCTGAGCACCAAGCCACAAGCACGATCAGAAGAGACTGTCTCAATGCAGAAAAGCTTTCTTGCCGATATCGCGGCGGTAATGCATCCCGCTGAATGATATGTGTGCAGCCGCTCCGTATGCATCCTCAATTGCATTTGCAAGATTGGCGGCGGTTGCGGTGACGCCAAGAACTCTTCCTCCGGCAGTGACAATCGATCCACCCCGCATTTTTGTTCCGGCATGAAAAAGGAAAACGTTGTTCATCCCGTCCAGATCATCCACCCCGGAGATTTCAATTCCCGTCGGATATTCATCCGGATATCCGCCTGATGCAAGAACGACACACACTGCCGAACCGGAGACACGTTCCTGCCCGGGCGAGGACATATCTCCTTTCGATGCAGCTTCAAATAGATCGACGATATCTCCTTCATACAGCGGGAGAACAACTTGGGTTTCGGGATCGCCGAAACGACAATTGTACTCGACTACTTTCGCTCCATCCGAAGTGATCATCAATCCTACATACAAACATCCCTTGAATGGCCTTCCCTCCGCCGCCATTCCCTTCAGCGTGGGGAGAATAATTTGGTTTTCAACATCCTCTAAAATATCCTGAGTAACAATTGGAGCGGGCGCATACGCACCCATGCCTCCTGTGTTCTTTCCCCGGTCTCCGTCGAATACACGTTTGTGGTCTTGTGCGGGTGCGAGCACCACGAAATTCTTGCCGTCGCAAATTGCAAAGACCGA
>JBKJJX010000022.1:0-22649 GCA_046597825.1 Bacteroidota bacterium
AGAACGACTGCTATAAACACTGTGTTTGGTTTCATCATCACGACACCTTTATTTTAGACCGGACAACAGGAAAGCCTTTCTGTATCCACCCCATTGTCCCGCCGGTAAGGTTCATAACGTTTTTGTAGCCTGCTTGTTGCAGCACATGCGCAGCTTCAGCCGACCTCGATCCGCTGGTGCAGATTGTTACCACGGGCGAGCTTTTATCCTGGGGCAATTCATTGATCCTGTCCTTCAATGAGCGGACAGAAATATTTTCCACACCTTCAATCGCGCCCGTGGTCATTAACTCAATCGGCTCGCGTACATCCAGCAATATCGGCTTCGTACTCAACAGTGCATTCAATTCCTCAGCAGTAATATTCCGGAACGCGTCCCCGGCCTGAGCAACCCGCTGAACTCCGCATTGCAGCGTCATCTTGCCACCCGTTTCAGATTGTTCCGCGAGCGGAGGGAAGAACTCCTCAACGAATTGGATATACTCGGCAACCGTCCGTTGCTTCAGGAACGGATTATTTTTCTTCTCATCTCTCAGCAGGGTGAATGTATTATTCTCGTAATCGTGTCCCGGATACATTTTTGTTTCATCCGGCAGCGGAATAATTTTGTTCATCAAACTCTCATATTGGTCTGAAGCGTTGCCGCCCGGCAGATCGCTGCGGCCTGCCTGACCGATAAGGAGAAGGTCTCCGGTGAAAATACAATCTACAACATGTAATGTGATATGATTGTCTGTATGGCCGGGAGTGAAGAGCACACGCACATTCATCGAACCGGAGCTTACATCGTCACCATCATGTACATAGACATCAATCGGGATTTTGGCATTTGCCCGAAGCGTGTCACCGATTCCGAATTTGTCTCCCTGATCGATTACTTTCCACTTGTTCTTTGTGTTCTCATGCATCACGATTTTTGCGCCGAACATTTTTTGCAGTTCCGCGGCTCCGGACACATGATCGGCATGTGTATGCGTATCGAAGATGTGGGTCAATTGCAGGTTTCCCCGACGAACCATCCCGGCGATGCGTTCGACATCTTCGATATTAGGGTCGATGAGCACCGCGGAAGAGCCTGCATCGTCGATCAGCAGATACGACAATGTTCCCGTCCCGTCCGTGGAGCGAATCTGGCTTATGTTCATGAGCTTTTAAAAAAACTTGTGGATGACAACCAATCAAGTATAAAGAAAGAACAGTTGAGGGTCAATGCCGACCTCCTGCCTCAATTTGCTTTCCCTTTCAGATTAATGTACTTTTGTTCCACAAAACAACATTGGATTTAAGTATGGCGTATTGGCTGCTCAAAACCGAACCTTCCACGTATTCATACTGGGATTTAGAAAAGGAAAAAAAGGCAACGTGGGATGGAGTAAGCAATAATCTTGCGTTAAAGCATATAAGGGAAATGAAGAAAGGCGATCTCGCGTTCATTTATCATTCTGGAGAAGAAAAAGCAATTGTCGGAATTGCGGAAATTACTTCTATGCCGTATGCTGATCCCAAACAGGACCAGGAAAAGCTTGTCGTGGTAGACTTAAAACCGAAAGAAAGGCTGAAGCACGCTGTATCTCTCGCCACAGTAAAAGCGCGGAGCGAGTTTGCTCAATTCGAACTCGTTCGCATGTCCCGTCTTTCTGTGATGCCCGTTTCCGCCCCCCACTGGAAAATGTTACTTTCCATGTCGAAGTAGCCCACACACTGATGGAATTTCTTGTCATCGCAATAAAGCTCGCCGTTGTCTTGCTGCTTGTTCTCCTGAATGGTTTTTTCGTCGCAGCAGAATTTGCTATCGTTAAGGTCCGCACGACCCAAATCGAGCCGCTGATGAAAAGCGGACTAAAGCGGGCGAAGCTTGCCTATGAAGTCATCACGCATCTGGATGAGTATCTTTCGGCAACACAGCTTGGCATCACGCTCACGAGTCTCGGGCTTGGCTGGCTGGGCGAACCGTTCGTTGCGAAACTTCTTGAACCCGCATTTTATGTTTTGGGCGTGACGAGTTCGACGGTTGCAGTCTCTGTCTCGTTTATTGTTGCATTCATCCTTATCACGATCTTCCATATTGTTCTTGGCGAACTTGCCCCAAAGTCGCTGGCAATTCAGTTATCTCAAAAGGTAACTCTCGCCATTGCAGCGCCGCTCCATTTCTTTTTTGTTATCTTCAGACCGTTTATCTGGATTTTGAACAATTCCGCCAATTATTTTCTCCGGCTAATCGGGATCCAGCCATTGAGTGAAGGAGATTTGGCACACACCGAAGAAGAGTTGCGGCTGTTGCTGAGTCAGGGGAAAACGATCTCGACCACCAGCAGAAGTATTCTGTTGCGGGCGATGGAGCTGCGTGACCGGACTGTACGCGAAGTAATGGTGCCGCGTACGCAAGTCGTATTTCTCACAACAGAAAGAACGGTAGAGGAAAACATAACGATTGCCCTGGAAAATCAATTTACCCGGTATCCATTGTGCGAAAAAGACCTCGATAATATCCTCGGGATGATCCATCTGAAGGATTTATTCAAGCTGAAAGTACCAAAGGGGCCTGGAGATCAACTCCTGGTAATCAAACGCGATCTGTTGTTCGTTCCTGAAACAACGCCGCTGGAAAAAATTCTGAATACGTTTTTGAAAAGAAGAATTCTGATGGCAATCGCCGTGGACGAATACGGGGGAACTGCCGGACTCATCACTCTTGAAAATGTTCTTGAGGAGCTTGTCGGCGAGATCAGGGACGAATTTGATGTCGAGCCTCTTCTTGTTCAGAAGTTAAGCGAGCATGAGTTCATAGTAGATGGCACGATGCCTCTGCATGACTTTGCAAGAATGTTCGACGTGGTGCCTGAGACAAAGGACGTGGTAACCTTAAGTGGGTATGCTGTCCATCTGCTGGGACGCGTTCCCGAAAAGGGGGCTTCGCTGCAAATCTCCCAGTGGCGCGGCACAGTCGAATCTGTTGACGGGAAAAAAGTAAAACAACTGAGAATAAAAAGGTCTGAGGTCAGAAATCAGCGACCGCAGGACTGACATGAACACTTCCTTATGAAGATTAAAACAATCTCTGTTGTGATATTAAGTTTTCTTGGCATCGTACCGGTTTTTGCCCAGTACTACGAGCAGTCGTACGAGCGTCCAAGCAATCGTTTCATCTATGCGGGATTTTTGGTGAGGGATTTCGATCCACGCAGCTCGAACTCATTACCGGATTCTCTTACGATTCGCTACAATCGGGTGATGCCTGTTATCGGTTTCCGTCAGGGGTTGGTAGATATTCTCTTTGGCTATACGAGGTTTACTCTGCGTGGAAATGACAAGTCAACTCTTTTCGCAAGTGTTTCAGTTGGAAATGACTTGCCTCTTTCATTTTCCCGAACGCATGCTCTGCTTGTTCCCCTGATGATTTCAAGCGACTATACCCGTGCGGATAATACCGGAGGCGACAAAGAAAATTTCAATATCGGAAGCGTTGGTATCGGTGCCGGGTTGAAGTACAGATTCATACAGCCGCGATTCGAGTTCTGGATTCATGCTGCTGAAGCAATTCACTGGAGCTTCGAAGGATTCAGTACCGGCAGCGGCTTCTCTGCTGCGACGACGGGCGAAGCTATGTTCATTTTCCGCGATGCATTAATTCTCGACGGCATTACTCTCGGCTATCGCTTTCGTTACCAAACGTGGAACATGAACAACGAGCATTTCAATTACAAATCGCTCTCACACGGAGTCGTGTTGGGTGTATTGTTTTGAGGAGTGTCTGATTTCGCATAATCACTATTTTGATTTTTTATGAAAGCGCTTCTTCTTGAAGGAAAATGCTCACCGTTCGTCGTGAGAGAAGTCCCTACGCCTGTTTTAGGACCGGAAGACGTTCTCGTAAAACTGAAGACCTCAGCCCTTAACCATCGTGATTATTACATTCAGCAGGGAACGTACCCGCGGGTGAAGTATCCAGCTATAATCGGATCTGATGGAGCGGGAGTTGTTGAAGCTGTCGGTGCAAACGTCTCCCGCACATTCATCAACTCTCCCGTGATTATTAATGCGTCGCAGAATTGGGGTGATAACCCCGACGTGCAATGCAGAGAGTTCAAAGTTCTTGGCTTTCCCGATAGCGGTACGTTTGCCGAGTATATTAGTGTGCCGGCGAAATATGTTGAACCAAAACCCGCACATCTTACGTTCGAAGAAGCGGCTGCGCTCTCTCTCGCCGGACTGACGGCATACAGAAGTGTGTTCACCAAGGGAGAGTTGCAGTCAAATCAAAATGTTTTGGTCACCGGAATAGGTGGCGGTGTTGCCGTCGCGGCAATGCAATTTGCCATAGCGTCCGGAGCCAACGTGTTTGTTACATCTGGTTCAGATGAGAAGATTGGACGAGCGGTGGCACTGGGAGTCAGGGCCGGACGAAGTTACAAGTCATCATCTTGGGCGGAGGAGCTGCAGCAAAGTTCCGGAGGATTTCATCTGATTGTGGACGGAGCAGCCGGCCCCGGCTTCGGCAAGTTGCTCGACCTTGCGCTACCGGGTGGGAAAATTGTTCTCTATGGTTCAACTCAGGGGAGAATTCAAAATGCGGAGCCTGCAAGAATTTTCTGGAAGCAGCTATCTATACTTGGAGCAACGATGGGAACCGAGAGTGAGTTCAAGGCCATGCTTCAATTTGTTAGCCGGCTTGGTGTCCATCCGGTAATTGATCATGTGTTTCCGATTGGAGAAGCTCCTGCCGGGCTTGAACGAATGGAAAAGGGTGAGCAGTTCGGGAAGATTGTCTTCAAAAATGACTTTTGATTTTGGTTCTTTTCCCGTATTTCATATATGAACCGGCAACGCACCGTCAAGATTTGCCTTGCATTTTGGCGACCAGCATAATATATTCGTATAGCGAGTTGCCCTTCTAGAACTCCAAAAAAACATTTGCACACCCTGCAAATGACGGTCTTTCCCACTATATTACAAGTTAGTAAAGCCAGAACACACTATGACATCTCTTTGAATGAGTTGGTTTTTCATTCGAGAGGCATGAGATAACCATCATTTGGCGCCCACCATCCGCTGAAAATCTGTCATAAAACGCTGTCTACGAGGGAACGATATAATGTTCATCGGTTGTTCTCTGGATAGGTCGGCGAGGAAGAGAGTGAACGCTTTCCATCGAACTACAGATCCTTTACTACTAAACGTCATTTACCGGGAGACACTATGTCGGTCAAAACCACAACGCTGCAAGAAGGAAAAATTGGTCTTATCGAGGTGAAAGGTTCACTTGTGGGGGGTGAAGAGACTGATGAATTACGAAGTGCTATTGCGGACTTTGTTGAGCAAGGAAACAAAAAGCTCGTTATAGATTTGAGCAAGGTTACTTACTTGAACAGTACCGCAATTGGTGTTCTCGTGCAGGCTCATACCACCTACACAAGAAACAAGGGACAGGTGAAACTTTGCGGCATTAACAACAACATTAACAACATCTTTGTTATAACCAAATTAACAATGGTGTTTGATGTTGCAGATAAACAGGAAGACGCCGTCAAGTCATTATCCTGAAATAAATTTGTAAATCTCATTTACCTACACCCAACAAACTACATTAACAAAAGGAGGAGTTTAGTCGATGAAACAATCCGTGTTTTTAGGTTTGGTCATGGTCATTACGCTGGTGGTTGCATTTGTTATCTGGCAGTTCATTCTTGGCAATCCCGGTAACTTCGCCGATGGCGAAACGAGGCATGTGCCGTTGAGAGGGAATCTGCTCGGTACAGTATATACGGGCGGCATCATTGTTCCGATTCTGATCATGCTAACCCTGATGAACCTGACGATTGTGTTTGAGCGTATTTTTTCATTGCGCAAGGCTCAGGGAAAAGGGTCAATGATTGCATTCCTCAAACGAGTTCAGGGTGCACTCATTGGGGGCAAGGTAGGTGATGCTATTAAAGAGTGCGATGCCCAGCGTGGATCGGCGGCAAATATTATCCGGGCCGGTCTTACGCGATACGAAGAAGTAGTTAACGATTCAAATCTGGATGGCGAAAAGAAAATGGCGGAGACAAAACGTGCAATCGAAGAAGCGACGAGCCTTGAAACGCCACTTCTCGAAAGAAATCTGATTGCACTTTCGACAATCGCCTCCGTGGCAACGATGTTCGGTTTGTTGGGAACAGTTATTGGAATGATTCGTGCCTTTACCGCTCTTGCGGCTCAGGGTGGCGCGCCGGATGCTATTTCGCTGTCCATCGGTATTTCAGAAGCTCTCATCAACACCGCATTGGGATTGATTGCAGCTATTCTGGGAATCGTTGCGTACAACTTCTTCGTCACGAAGGTGGATAATTTCACTTATATGATTGATGAAGCAAGCTACAACGTTGCTGAAATACTCGGCTCGAAAACGAAATAGTCTCGCACTCTTAGAGAAGAGGGAACTGTATGCCTCGAATAAAACCAAAACGACACGGAGTGCTCATTGACATGACGCCGTTGGTGGACGTTGCATTTCTGTTGTTAACATTTTTTATGTTAACAACAACGTTCAAACCATCAGAAGAAGTAACAATTGATCTTCCGTCGTCGAACTCAATTATAAAATTGCCGGCTTCAAATGTTATTACACTCAGCCTTTCAAACGACGGACGTATCTTTATGGATGTTGACTCCCAGAAATTGAGGAGAAAACTATTTGGGGCAGAGAACGAAAATAAAGCGGGAATCCAGGTTTCCAAGGAGAAGTTGGGAGATTATCTCATGCAGGCACGGACATCAAACCCCCGGCTCGTTACCGTCATCAAAGGTGATAAAGGTTCGGAGTTTGGCATTGCACAGGACGTAATGGACGTCTTGCAAAAAGCTCGTATCACCAGATTCAATTTGTTGACGAATCTGGAAAATAACTAACATGTAGGAGGATGTATGTCTGGTGGCGGCGGCGAAGCACCACAACCCAGAAGTCACGGCAAGAAGAAGCACAAAAAGGGCAAACGTCTCGGTATTCGTATCGATATGACGCCGCTGGTAGACGTTGCTTTCTTGCTGTTGACATTTTTTATGTTAACGACGTCGATGTCGCGTCCGCAAACAATGGAAATTAATCTTCCTCCGGATGAGACAGCGAAAGTTGAAATTGCTGAATCAAATTTGATGACACTCCGCATTAATGAAAAAGGAGACGTCTATTGGAATATCGGATTGGATGCCCCAGTGAAGATCGAATGGACAAAGATCCGGGGGTTCATTCGTGAACAGTCTTTGGCAAAACCGAAACTTGTTACGCTTATTAAGATCGATCCAAAAGCGAAATACGAAGTTATGGTCAATATCATGGATGAGCTGAACCAGGCGGATATGCAGCGGTTCAGTATTGCGAGGTTGAATGATCAGGACAAGAAAATCCTGGAGTCGGTAAAAGGGTAAGTTCTATTTTCTAAGAGGATAGTACAATGGCAGATTTGTCTATGGCATCGGCGGGTGGAGGAACGGTTTCAACTTCCCCAAAGTACGGGGCGATTGAACTCAAGGAAATCTACCAGCGAAACTATTGGCGGGGATTGGCAATTGCATGCGCGATTCTTATCGTCGGCTTTGGAGGTCCCTGGTTGTACGATAAGTACTTCGCGGATGACGAACCACCGCCAATCACCGTGCGCATCATGAAGTACAGCGATCTTGGGCCGCCGCCATCGATCAACAATGCGAACATACCGCCGCCGGTTTCGGTGAGCGCTCCTGTGGCAAAACCCACAGTTGGAGCTCCTGTTCCTGTTCCAGATGCGGAAGCCAGCCCTGAACAAACGCTTGCTACGCAAACGGAAATGAGTCAGGTTGCCGCACCGATTGGTGAGGGAACGGGCGAGGGCGGCGTTCAGGTTCAACAGGACATCAAGATTGAAGACGACGGGCCTCCTGCAGATTTCGTCGCTGTTGAAAAAGAGCCGGTCGTCGTACGAAAAGTCGAACCAAAATATCCTGAATTGGCAATGCGTGCCGGACTCGAAGGTAAAGTGTGGGTAAAGATCTGGGTCGACAAGGAAGGCAAGCCGAAGCAGGTTGTTGTTATCAAAAGCGATGCAGAAATTTTTAACCAGGCAGCAGAAGATGCGGCGAAACAATTCCTCTTCACGCCGGCGTATATGAACAACGGACCGGTATCTGTGTGGGTTTCTGTGCCGTTTAGGTTCAAACTTGCTGACAGGAAGTAGCGATCTCGCGTGTGGGGATGGCAACCATGAACGTCATAAGCGTGTTGAAGTATGTGGGGCTGGCGGTTTCGGCGTTAGCAATGGTGATAGGAGTGTTGGCGATGGCGGGAGTCTTAGTACCAAGATATTTTCCGGAACAATACCGGGTTGTAATCGGTGCGGTTGTCTTTCTTTATGGAGCGTACAGGTTCGTAGTTTTATATTATCGTAACAAGCCACTGGATAGTGATGAAGAGTGAAAAGCTGATTGCCACTGCGCTGCTTCTCACTCTTTTTATTGTAGGGTGCGATCAGCAAAAGCCGGCTTCCACAACGGCAGGAGTGCTACGTGTGGATGTTGATGAATCTATTTCGCACGTCATACGGGCGATTGCGGATAGTTTTCAAGCAACCTACACGGATTCAAAGATAATAACCACACCCGTCGAAGCGCGTGAAGCCATTGCCAATTTTATCAATGATAGCATTCGCGTGATTGTCACTGCGCGGGAGCTGAACGAAGAAGAGCTTGCTGTGCTCAAGAGGTATCCGGATATCCAATGGAGTGGGTACAAATGCGCATTCGGCGCTGTTGCGGTGATCGGTAATGGAAGCAATCCGGTCAAGCAACTGAGGGTCGGTGAACTGGACAGTATCTATCAGGGGTTAATCACGCGATGGGGAACAAACGGAAAGCTCATTGATGTTGTGGTCAGTGGAATTAATTCCAGTGTAAATGAGGTCTTCAGGAAAAAAATTATGAAGGATAAAGGCTTTACTCCCGCGGCCACAATCATTTCCTCGAGTGATAGCCTTATCAGCTACGTCCGGAATGATCCCGCATCTATTGGTATAGTAGGAATCAATTGGGTGAGAGGGCATGAGAACGAACTGACGGTATTTGCACTCGGCACACCCGGTAGTCGGCCTGATTCGACCGAGCCGTTCGGGCGGTATTATCCGCCGTTGCAGGCGCATATTCATCGCAACTATTATCCGATAACAAGTCGCGTCTATGTGTACAGCAGGGAGTACGGGCGGACACTTTCGAACGGGTTCATCGGGTACATAAATTCAATTCACGGGCAGCAGAAGTTTTTGAATGAAGGACTTGTCCCGGCAACAATGCCCGTCCGTTTAGTCGAAACCACATCACAACAGGTGCAATAGAATGAATCTCGCAACATTAATTGTTCTCGTCTTATGTTTTATTCAGATCAGCAGTGCGCAGGATGCTTTCAATAAAGGCAAGGCGGCGCTCGCAGTGAAGGATACGGCTGCAGCTATTTCTGCATTTCAGGATGCGGCGCGTGCAGGGCAGAAGACATCGGAAACGAATTATTATCTGGGTGAAATTGCCTATCAGCAAGACCGGCTGGATGACGCAATTAATTTTCTTACCGCATCGTTGCGGAGCGACGACGAGAATCTTGATGCATTGATGACGCTGGGCGATGCATATCTCGACAAAAAGGACAACACCAATGCGCTCGCGCAGTTTAAGAAAGCCGCCAAGATCGCTCCAAAGGATTGCCGCGTTCCGACACGCTATGGTTCTGCCCTGGCCGAAGCCGGAATTCTCGATGGGCCGGAAGGCGCCTTCGTTCAATTAACGAGAGCCCAGATTTGCGATCCGAAGAATCCACTTGTGTATATCGCGCTTGGTGATGCATACCTTAAACAGGGAGTTGCTGCGCTTGCGACAATCAACTATAAGAAAGCACTCGAGCTTTCGCCGAATGATATCGAGACTCAACTGAAGATTGCAAGAGCCCACGCAAAGAACCGGCGCTACAACGAAGCGGTGGAAGCGTACGAGGCCGCCGTGAAAATCGATTCAACTCAATTCGATCCTTACTTTGAGGCGGGCAAGATTTTCTACCGGGCGAAATTATGGAAGCAGACAGCACAATTTTTGAATAAAGCTGTCCGGTTACGGCCAAACCATGTGGAGTCGGCTTCGATGTACGCACAGGCTCTTGCCGGAGCGGAAATCTGGTCCGAAGCAGTTAAGGCGGGCGCAATTGCCGTGAAGCTCGATTCTTCAAACGTTGATAACTGGCGCGCGTATGCGTACGCTCTTGTGGAAACGCAGGATTATAAGAACGCAATACTTGCATTCACTACACTTGAACGGCACAATGCGGTGAAACCGGAGGACTATGCCAAACTCAGCACTGCTCTTTTCAGGGCGGGACAAGAGGATAAGGCGCTCGAAATCGGGTTGAAAGCCGTTGCGGCTGATTCAACTAACTGCGATCCGTATTTCAATCTCGGTTTCATTTACATGAAGAAACAGGATTATGCGAACGCGTCGAAGATGTTCGAGAAAAAAATCGCGTGCGATCCCCGGTCGTTGACGGCGTACCTCAACGCGGGCTCATCCTACATGCAAGTGCCAAAGAATTTGCCCCGGGCCCGTGAATTATTTCTCAAGGCGATCGAATTGAAGCCGGATTTTCTTCAGGCAAAAATATGGCTCGCCCGCTATTATGCCGAGGTGGATTCAACCGAATTGATGAAGCAAACGTATGATGAAGCAATCCGACTGGCAAGCGAAGACAAAGTCAAGAACAAGGGAATTTTAGGCGAAGCATATACGCAGCTTGGTTCATATTATTTTACCAAGAAAAATTATGGTGCAGCGGTTGATGTGTTCAGTAAAGCGGCGGCAGCGGGTGTCGAGAGTTCAGGCCTCTACCTTGCCTGGGGTCAGGGACTTATTCTCACCCGTGGGGATAATGCAGATGAAGCCCGGCGAAAAACAGACGATGCGATAAACAGATTCCGTCGCTCGATACAGATGGATCCCTGCAACGCGCAGGCACACTTCTGGCTTGGCAACAGCCTCACATATTTACGCAAAGAAGGCGACACGAGTGGGAACCACAAGCTTCAGGAGGAAGCATGCAGCGAGTACGGCAAGGCGGTTAAGTGCGACCCGAAACTGGAAGAAGCGAAGAAAAGCGCTGCACGTATCGGTTGTAAATAATTCTCATCAACGTTCATTGTTTCTGTTAAAGCCGTTCCGGGATCTTCCCTGAACGGCTTTCCATTCTCACTCACCTTTTAATACTATGATATGTAGAATCCTTTTGTTATTGCTTGCGCTGACGCTGCAGGTCCGGGCAAGCTCTTTGTTTGGTAGTGACACACTTTCCCGCCCGAGCCGCTGCGTTGACATCCTCCACTACAAAATCGAAGTCCGGTTTGACGAAAAGAATAAAAAAGTATTCGGTACAACGACAATCTCCTTTGTCCCGCTCAGGAGCAAGCTCGACTCCCTTCAAGTCAACGCCGTTGAGATGGATGTTAAATCGGTGATGCTGAACGGCAAACCTCTTGTGTTTTTCAACGATAGAAAACAGCTGATGGTGAAGCTGGATAAATTCTATTCGTTCAATGATACTGTAAGAATTGTTGTGGACTACTCCTGCTCGCCTGCGAAAGGCCTGTATTTTACTTCGCCCGACAGTATTAATCCCGGCCGCCGGACCCAAATCTGGACGCAAGGTGAAGACATGGACAACCGGTACTGGTTTCCGTGCTGGGACTTTCCAAATGATAAGGCAACATCCGAAGTAATTGCGACGGTGAGAGATAGCTGGACTGTTCTCTCCAATGGCAGGTTGGTCGATACCCGCGCCGATAAGAAAATGAAAACCAAAACATTCCATTGGTTTGAATCGAAGCCCCACGCATCTTATCTCGTGATGCTTGTGGCGGGCGAGTATACAATCCTCACCGACAAATACAAGAATCTACCTGTTGACAATTACGCCTACAACGACCGCATCGAAGATACCCGGCGCAGTTTGTCTGCAACAACTGATGTGCTGAAGTTTATGGAGCAGGCCACCGGTTTCACGTATCCATGGGAAAAACTGGCGCAAATATTCATCCAGGATTTTATGTGGGGGGGAATGGAAAACACTTCCGCCATAACCTACAACGAATCGTATCTTATTGATCGCCGGGGCATGGTTGATTTCTCCGGCGATGATGTCGTTGCGCACGAAATTGCGCATCAATGGTTCGGCGATATCGTCACGTGCCGGGATTGGTCCGAACTCTGGCTGAACGAGAGCTTTGCGAATTATTATGAAGCACGCTACAAGAAATATTCGAATGGTTCTGATGAATTCCAGCTCGACATGATGAATCAGGCGGCGAGCGTCATGGGATCGGAACGAAGCCAGGGCCGTCAGCCGATAGTAAGCCAGGACAATTATGCTGCCAACCTGTACTCGAAAGGTGCGTGGGTGTTGCACATGCTGGAATCAATTCTTGGTGAACAGGAATTCAACCGAGCAATACACTTGTACCTTCAACGGAACGCATTCTCAAATGTCAGTACATTTGATTTTCAGAAGGCTGTTGAAGAAGCAACGGGCCGGAACATGGACTGGTTCTTTCGCCAATGGGTTTTTAAGGGAGGCCATCCACAGCTTACCGTCACCTCCTCATGGGACGAAGCAACGAAGTTCCTCACCCTTTCGGTCGAACAGACTCAAAAAATCGATAGCCTGACCGGAGTGTTCAAGCTGCCGGTCGATATTGAATGTACCGCCGCTTCCGGCAGCTCGCTTCAAACTATCTATCTTTCTCTACAGCAGGAAAAATTCGGGATCCCGCTTTCCGAAAAACCGCTGATGGTTATTTTTGATAGAGGGATGAAAGTTCTCAAGACGTTGAAATTTGAGAAATCAAAAGATGAATACGTTTTTCAACTCGGCCACGCAAAGGATATTTCCGACCGGATGGCGGCAGCGAAAGCATTGAAAGAATTTGATGAAGATACTGTGGTATTCGCGGCATTGAAGCGAGCAGCGCTGAATGATGAGTTCTGGGCAGTACGCCGGGAGGCGACGATTTATCTTGGCGTCATGAAGAATCCCGGGGTCAAAGAGACGATGTTTGAAATCTACAAGGATAAAAAATCCGCAGTGCGCAATGCAGCAATCGTAGCGCTCGAAAAATTTCCCGGTGCGGATGTAGCGGCTCTCGCCGAAAAGGCTCTCTCCAACGATTCAAGTTACATTGTTCAGTCGTCGTGTTTGCAGCTACTTACAAAGGTTGATTCTGTGGCCGCGTTTGCCCGTGCACGGGAGTTCGTTGGAAAAGACTCGCACCGGAATATTCTTCGGCGCGGAGCTTTGTATGCTTTCCGGTCGCTTCATTCACCGGAGACACTCCCATTTGCGCGAACGTATGCCGCTCTTGGGAACCCGGCGGATATCCGGGCGCTTGCATTGAGCATTCTCCGGGAGCAAGGTGAAAAGGATAAAGAGTCGCGTTCATTTGTCATACATCTGACGGGTGACGTAAATGAAGCTATCCGTAAAGGAGCCGTACGCACGCTTGGCATATGGGGCGGCGATGATGCCAAAACAGCCTTGAAAGAGCGCAAGGCACTCGAAACCGATCCCGATATCAGGCAGGCAATTGACACCGCACTTAATGAGATAACGGAGAAATAAGATCGAGAGGACTGTATTTGCGTTGCACATGCTTTCGGCCTATGGTATATTTATACTGTCTATAACAAGGGAATTGTCTTTATGCGAAAACTGGTTTTTACTCTTTCAGTAGTCATTGGTGCAGTTGTGCTGTATGGAGAGGCATCCGGCTGGGGATCCGACGGACACAAATTTGTTAATCGGACAGCGACACGTCATTTGCCAAATCAGATGTCATTGTTTATTCAGGACAGTACGTTCTTTGCAACGCACGCCTCCGATGCAGACGCAAGAAAGAGTACAGATACAGCTGAGGCCCCGAAACATTTCATGGACATCGACGACTATCCGAATTTCCAAACGATGACTCACGACCTGGATTCTCTCATCCTCCAATATGGATGGGTGAGAGTGAAGGCAAATGGCATTAGTCCGTGGGCTGCAAAATGGACGTACGATTCTCTGGTGGTTCAACTCCGCCGCGGCGATTGGAATAAAGCACGCCTGACAGCAAGCGACCTTGGCCATTACGTCGGCGATCAGCATCAGCCCCTTCACAATGCAAAGAATTACGATGGACAGTATACGGGCAACAATGGGATTCACTCGCGCTATGAAAGCTCGATGATAACGTCATATCTTTCGTCTCTCATCGTTACTCCTGATTCCATCCGGTATATCGCAGACAGGTTGACGTACATTTTCAATTACGTAATTGCCTGCAATGCATTGACCGATAGTGTACTTCACGGGGACACGTATGGGAAGACGACTTCAGGATGGGGTGGAAGTGGCAGCCCGCCGGCTGCATACTATAATGCTCTGTGGAATTACACAGGCGCAATGACGAACGTCCAAATGCAGCGCGGAACGAAAGCGCTCGCCTCGCTCTGGTACTCGGCGTGGGTTGATGCGGGGTTGATCTCGCTGACTGGTGTTCTGCCTTCCGTAAAGACAACGCCGTCCGATTTTTCGCTTGCGCAGAATTACCCCAATCCCTTTAATCCTTCAACCACAATCTCATACTACCTTCCGGTCGGCGGAACAGTGGAGCTGAAAATATTCTCACTGCGGGGAGAAGAGATTGCAGCGCTTGTTCACGAGAACCAATCTGTTGGTGAACACGCGATTGCATTCTCTGCGCCGTCAACTCTTGCGTCGGGCGTATATCTGTATCGGCTGCGACTGGGAAATTTTTCTCAAACCAGGAAATTTGTTTTGTTGAAATAGTCTGCGTCGTTTTTTCTACCGCTACCTTCCACTCATTGTCATCGGGATTCCATGTCGCGACCTGGCCGAACGCCCGCAAAATTAAATGCGGGCGAGCAGCATGAAACAGTCCTGCATATCAAGAACATGGTATGTAATCGCTGCATTAAAGTTGTCCGAGAGGAATTGGAGAAACTCCGGCTTGATTGCCGCAGCATTTCGTTAGGCGAAGCTGTTGTGGCGGGAGATATCTCGTCCTCACACGCGGCTATTGTTCGGGCTCTGACACAAAACGGATTTGAACTGATAGAGGATAAGAAAGCCCGGATCATTGAGCGAATCAAGCTCGCGGTTCTCAAACTTATCCGCAGTGGAAAATTGGAAGGGGGTGTAGATGAAAAGTATTCAGAGTATCTGGCCCGAGAGATAGGCCGGGATTATTCATCCCTCAGTATGCTGTTCTCGTCGATGGAAGGCATGACGATTGAACATTATATCATTTTGCAAAAAATCGAACGGGTGAAAGAGCTTCTCAAATACGATGAATTGTCGCTGAGCGAAATATCCTACAAGCTTGATTACAGCAGTGTTGCGCATCTTTCCAGTCAGTTCAAGCAAGTCACCGGAATGACCCCCACTCGATTTAAGAAGATCCTCCAAAACATCCGCCGGCCGCTCGATAAAATTTCCCTTACTCCCGCCTGACCCTTTTTAATCTGTAAATCTTAATCGGAATTATGTAACATCCCGCAGCAGATCGGAGTTATATTTATTACAGAGTTTCGAAATCATTCAAAAGGAGAATACATGAAGACCGTGAATTTGAAGATAGAAGGAATGACATGTGGTCATTGCGTTATGAACGTAAAAAAAGAGTTAAGTAAACTTCCCGATGTTATCATTGAAGATGTGACAATTGGTTCGGCACGTGTGCGGTATGATGAAGCGAAAGTGCACCCCGAAGACTTAGCCCGTGCGATCGATGAAGCCGGGTACAAATTAGCAGGATAAAGAAGATGGAAGAGAAGCATAAAGCCGGCCCGGTGATTGAAACGTTGTCGTTGCCTGTTGAAGGGATGACATGCGCGAGCTGCGTGACGCGGGTAGAGAAGACGCTGAAGAAAATGGATGGCGTAGTGAATGCCTCTGTTAATCTCGCAACAGAAAAAGCGACTATTGAATTCGATCCCGCTGTCGCACAGGTGAGCAACATGCAAAGTGCGATTGCAGACGTAGGATACACGCTTGTAGTCCCCACAAAAAGTGTGGTTAATGGGGCTAACACCGGAGACTCCGAAAAGATCCGGCTGAAGAATGAGTTGACATTCAGTGCCACGCTCACTATCCCGATCATGCTGCTCAGTATGGTGTCGATGACGGATTGGTATATGCAGCATTCGCCATTGTCGATGGAGGATACAAATAAACTGTTGTTGATTCTGACAACTCCTCTTTTGTTCATTTCAGGAAAACGGTTCTTCGTTGGGTTTTGGAAAGCAACGAAGCACTTTACCGCAGACATGAATACGCTGGTTGCAGTCGGAACGGGAGCGGCGTACGCTTATAGCGCGATTGCTGTTCTCTTTCCGCGATGGCTCATCGGTGTAAGCACGCATCATGTTTACTTCGATACAACGGCGACAATTATTACACTTATTCTGTTAGGGAAATTCTTTGAGGCGAAAGCAAAGAGCCAGGCGTCGGAGGCAATCCGGAAACTGATTGGCTTGCAGCCTAAAACCGCCCGTGTAATCCGAAACGGAGTCGATCTTGATATTAAGATTGAAGAAGTAATTGTGGGTGATATTGTCACTGTCCGGCCGGGCGAGCGCATAGCTGTCGATGGCGTCGTGAAGAACGGAGTGACGACAGTCGATGAATCGATGGTAACGGGTGAAAGCCTTCCTGTTGAAAAGCGTGAGGGTGGCCGGGTCATTGCCGGAACGATCAACAAGAACGGCAGCATTCAATTTCGATCAACCGCGGTAGGCAAGGACACGCTCCTCGCGCACATTGTGAAGCAGGTTGAGGAAGCCCAGGGATCCAAGGCGCCGATACAAAATCTCGCTGATACAATCGCATCCGTTTTTGTGCCCGTCGTTCTTGCGGTTGCACTGATAACATTCATTCTCTGGTATACGGTCGGCGGGATCGGCTTCATTTCTTCTCTCATTAATAGTATCGCTGTCCTGATCATTGCGTGCCCGTGTGCACTTGGACTCGCGACGCCCACTGCAATCATGGTGGGTACAGGCGCGGGTGCCCGCAAAGGCATCCTCATGAAAAATGGCGAAAGCCTTGAACGAATCAAAGGCATCAACGTACTCATTCTGGATAAGACCGGAACGATTACAGAAGGCAAGCCGATTGTCACCAACGTCGCCGCCGTGAACGGATTCGACGAACAGCGTGTGCTGACTCTTGCCGCTTCTGTAGAAAAGAAATCCGAGCATCCGCTTGCGCAGGCGATTGTGGACTTTGCGATGAAGCAGGGAATCAAGATTCACGAACCCGAAACATTTGCCGCAACAACGGGAGTCGGTGTCAGCGGAACTGTGGATCATGTGAAGGTCTCAATTGGCAAGGCTGCACCGGCAAATGATTCTCCGGATAATACACTGCTGGCCCGACAGTTTGCTGACGAGGGTAAGACCCCTGTATTTATTTCAGTCGATGAAAAACTTGCCGGCATTATTGCGATTGCTGATACCATCAAATCTACTTCACGGGTAGCTATTGCGGAATTGCAGGCGATGCAGATAGATGTTATTATGATGACGGGCGATAATGAAACGACTGCAAAGGCGATAGCAGCGGAGGCGGGAATCGACGATGTGATCGCGGGAGTGATGCCGCTCGATAAAACGAATCGCGTAAAGTCTTTACAAGCTGAAGGTAAAATTGTGGCTGTTGCTGGTGACGGAATTAATGACGCCCCCGCGCTTGCACAAGCCGATGTTGGCATTGCAATGGGAACGGGCACCGACGTTGCAATGGAAGCCGCGGACCTGACCTTAGTGCGCGGTGACTTGAAGGATATTGCTGAAGCGATCCGTTTATCAGCAGCAACATTACGGACGATTAAGCAGAATTTTTTCTGGGCATTTGGCTACAATGTTATCGGAATTCCCCTTGCTGCTCTCGGAATACTTAATCCGATGATTGCTGCCGGAGCGATGGCATTCAGTTCAGTAAGTGTAGTCAGCAATTCGTTACGATTGAAAAGGTTTGGAAACGAAAAGCCAGATTCTTCTTCTGCAGGAAAATGAATCCATTGCTTACCATTGATGTTGCACATCCGCCGCGTCATCCTGACGTCGTTGAACAACAATTGATGGATGCCTCGTCGAAAGTCAGAAATTCAGCGACACTTCGGGTGCTGAAGATCGTACATGGCCATGGAAGTTCGGGCAAAGGCGGGTCAACGAAAGATGTCGTCCGCAATTGGGCATTTCGTAACAAGGCAAGAATCAGGGCAACTATTGATGGCGAGAGATACAACGTGTACGAAACTGAAACCGGGGAAATGCGAAACGAAGTCGGCACGTTCAGTGATCCTGATTTGGACAACGGAAATCCCGGCGTTACAATTCTTTGGATCAAGTGAGGCGGTAATGTCTCAGTTTCAAATCAAGCTTAGTCCTCCCAACCCATGTCATGTTGAAGCTCTCTTTTTCAGCATCCCTTCAAGTTGTTCTTGGTTCAGATTCCGAATAAGAACATTTCGGAATGACGTGTGCTTCCAAACTGGGACATACTAGTGAGGCAGGCAATGAGACGCTTCGATATATTTTGTTAGCTTTTGTTGCCGAAACCTCTAAATTATAGCCACACCATCTTCATCGTTTCTACAATACTTCGCGGAAATTTATTTCGGTGAAGATTCTTCTTCTCCCGCCAAAGTACTCTGATCGCCTCAGATCCTTTTGTCTTTCAGGGTTTCTCATCGTTATGCTTGTTTCAATTGCCACCGCTCAGGGAGTAGACGTCCGCGGCGTTGTAACGGACAGTTCAAACGGGCAGCGCATTCCATTTGCAAATATCAGTATCCGCGATACCCGGCTTGGTGTCTCGACGAACCTCAACGGATTTTTCCTGATTACGAACGTCCCGCCCGGCAAATATGTCATGGTTGCGAGCGCAATCGGATATGCACATATGGGACGGACGGTTGAGATTCGTGGCCGCGAACCGATTACGGTTAACTTCATTCTGTCGCCACAGGCCGTTGAAGTCTCTGAAGTGATCACCGAAGGTACTCAGTCCCCGGAGAAAGCAACGGCAACAAGTATGCACGTCTTTGGATCAAAAGATATTCAGGATATTCCTGTTGCTGGCCAGCAGGACGTACTGCGTGCGATCCAGATTCTACCCGGCATCGTCTCCAATTCCGACGTCAGTGCGAAGTTCTTTGTCCGCGGCGGCGCAGGTGATCAGAATCTAATTCTGCTTGATGGCATGAAGATGTACAACCCGTTTCATGCATTCGGTATTTTTAGTGTGTTTGATCCCGATATCATAAGTACGGCGGAAGTATTTACCGGTGCGTTTCCTGCGGGCTATGGCAACCGACTTTCGTCTGTTATCAATCTTACAACCAAGGCCGGAAATACAACACGCTTTTCCGGAAAAGGCGAACTGAATTTCCTCAACGCGAAAGTCCAGCTCGAAGGGCCGATCAATGAAGATAACAGCTGGCTGGTGAATTACAGGACTTCTCTCTCCAGCAATGTGTTCAAACATTTCCTGAGAACTTCTGTTCCCGTTTCATTTTATGATGTCTTCTTCAAGGGAACGCTGGGCGGCGCCACAGGAAGAAACAGTTTGCGCGCTTTTTTCAGCGGTGACAAGATTACATCGGACAGGCCCGATGAACCGGATTATTCATGGGACAATTACTCGATTGCCGGATCTCTTTCCGGGCTTGCCTATGACCGCGTGTATGTCGATGCGTTTGCCTACTCAAGCAACTTCCGTGTTAAGCGCGACCCCAAACATTCAACCATTATTCTTCCCGCCGAATCCCGCGTGGGAGATGATGGTTTGCGCGTGGAGTTCACGGTTCACACCGAATCACAAAACGTCTGGTTGGCTGGTTTTCAATTTGATCTGCCCGAGTATGAATTCACTTACGCAACAGCATCGAACAGCAACCGGACGTTCCGGGGGACTGACCCCGAGTTGTGGTTGTGGGGACGTTATCAGTTGCACTTCGGCCCGTTGCAAACAGATTTCGGAATCCATTCAGATGTTCTCACTGTTCTCGATAACGGCCTGTCTCTTCAAGGATTTCAGCCCCGAGTGAGTTTAGTGTACCAGCTGTCTAACGCATGGCGGACAAAATTCGGTGCGGGAGTTTATAATCAGCGGGTGATAACGATCAGTAATGAGGATGATATCACGTCTCTGTTTGATGCATGGATTTCAATTCCCAAGGGACTTAAGTTCGAAGAAGCCCATCACTACGTGTTTGGTGTCGAAGGAGTGATTGTACCGAAACTCTCGGTTGAACTTCAATCGTATTACAAGAACTATCCGTCACTTGTCCTCTACAACCGCGCAAAATTTCTCCCGGCAGATCCTGATTATGTAAATGGAAAAGGAAAAGCATACGGGGGAGAAGCGCTATTGAGATTTGATTCGCCCTTCGCTGATCTGTATTGTGCATATAGCATTGGGTGGACAAACGTTACATCGAACGGGCTTACATACTCGCCCCGTTATGATCGCCGCCATACGATCAATGCGCTCGGTGTGTTTCATCTTTTTGAAGACGTTGATGTATCGCTGCGGTGGGAATTCGGCAGCGGATATCCGTACACACAGACAGTTGGATATTACGATCGTTTATCGTTGGGGGGGATTGGCGGAACTGAGCCATTGCACGCGGAGAATGGAATTCCGTATTCGTTGTTGGGAGATAAGAATGCAGCACGCCTTCCATCATACTACAGAATCGATGGAAGTGTTACATATAAATTTATGGTATCGAAGCTTCGCGGGTCTCTTGGAATCAGTGTTGCGAACATGACGAACCGAAAGAATATTCTCTTTTATGATCGGAAAACCGGACAGCAAATTAACAGCCTGGATTTCTTCCCTTCAGCGACCCTTAAGGTGGAATACTGATGAGATTTTTTGTCGGATTCATACTCTGCGGATTGATGCTGTCGGGATGCAATAATGAATTTAACCCGAACGGCCCATATAAACAGAAGCTTGTGGTGTACGGAGTTTTTTCATCCAGGACGGACACCCAATACGTTCGCGTCTACACAACATATCCATCACCCGGATTGTCTGCCGAAGCCGGAGTGACGGATGTGCGGGTAACGGTAGCGCAGGATGCAAACACAACGGTATTCCGAGATACGACGATTCAGATTGTAAATTCGTCCGGCGTCCGGGTTCCATTGCGGCTCTTTGTGTCCTATGCGTTTCGTCCCGCGCCCGGAGTGAACTATGATCTCTCCGTTGTTTCTCCGACTGTGGGAAATGTCCGCTCGCGTGCGTTCGGTTTGTACAAAGGCAGAATGTTCACGTTGTCAAATCCGCAGGGTGATATTATCGTGCAGGTAACGCCGGGCGCGAATGTCCGTGCGTTCATCGTACGCATGTATCTGGTTTTTTCTGTGCGGGTTGGATCGACGTGGGAAGTCAAAAGGGTGGAGGTTCCGAACCTGGTCACAGCATCGGGTGAGTTTCTTTACCCAAGACCGGTTCAAAGTGATTTGACAACAGCAGGCTTTTCATTTCAGGCATATGCCGGGCTTATTACATCGTTGCGTTCTCAATATCCGGCCGGCGTACAGCTGAGCAGAACTGTGTTCGTGCTGACGGAATTTGATGAGCCCCTGTATGCATACTACAGTACGGCAAATGGTTTTCCGGATTCCGGTACGCTTAGATTGGACGAGCCGGATTACACAAATATTCAAGGCGGACTGGGCGTGTTCGGAATGACGTCGGAGACTGTCGTTGAAGCGGATACAACAGGACATCCATGAGGCATTGTTTTCTTTTTCACGTGAGAACAAAAAAATAATCCCTCTCCAACGGGAAAGGGATTACTGCACCAACACACCGATTTTCCTAGCTGTTCACGCCCAATTTCTTCTTCGCTTCGTCTGACATCATTGCTGAAGTCCAGGCGGGTTGCCAGACGATTCGCACATCGGTGTCTTTTACGCCCGGGACCTTCAAGACATTGTCGCGGACGTTTTGTGAAATCATTCCGCTCATGCCGCAGCCCGGCGATGTCAGCGTCATCTTCACTCCGACCCAGTCATCGATTATTTTCACATCGTAGATAAGTCCCAGGTCAACAAGATTAACCGGGATTTCGGGGTCGTAGCAATTACGTAACGCGTCGTAAATGGACGCTTCGGTTATTGTTGCTTTTTTCTGATCTTCCATAATTTCCTCTTCTGTTTTCTACTTATCAAGATATTCCATTCGGCAGGAAGTTGCAAGCCGGGCAATTATTGCCTGCTTCCTATTTTCGCCCCGGCACGAAGATATTTGAAAATATCAGATTTCTCCCTGTCGGAAATCTTTGCCCGTTGCTGCATTTCATCGAGATTTTTCTGCCACACATCGGGAGCATATTCTGACGGAAGCTTGAGGGTATGGCAACTGCCGCATTTGGCAACGTATAACGCCCTTCCGTTGTTGAGTTCTGCGAGGCTTGCGTCATTCCGGACATCGGATATAGAGGGCGTATACAATGCAGCCACACAGCCGGCAAGCAAGCCGCCCAAAAGTATTGTGCTGAAAATGATTTTACAATTCATACGAGAATAACAGTCGTGTTT
>JBKJJX010000025.1:0-4049 GCA_046597825.1 Bacteroidota bacterium
TGCCGGAGGAAACTGATTTTCCATATACAGTGCGCCTCGTTTCCGATATTCTTGAATCCAATGGATCGTCTTCAATGGCAACCGTTTGCGCAGGAACTCTTGCGTTGTTGGATGGTGGTGTCCCGTTGAAAAAACCTGTTGCCGGTATTGCAATGGGTCTGGTAAAGGAAGGTGATCGCAACGCTATTCTCAGCGACATTCTTGGCAATGAAGATCATCTCGGCGATATGGATTTCAAAGTAGCCGGAACAACTGAAGGCATTACCGCTTTCCAGATGGACATTAAGATCCGCGGCATTTCATTGGAAATTATGCGCAAGGCACTCGAGCAGGCAAAAGCGGGACGCATGCACATCCTTGGGAAAATGACCGAAGCAATCTCAACACCGCGGAGTGATCTTTCTTCCTTTGCGCCACGCCTTACCACGTTGAAGATCCCGATTGATATGATCGGAGCCCTGATCGGTCCCGGCGGAAAAAATATCCGTCAGATTGTGAAGGACAGCGGTGCGGAAGTAAACATCGAAGACGATGGAACGGTTATCGTCGCAGCGACGTCAAAAGAATCTGCGGACAAAGCCATCAGGGCGATCGGCAGAATTGCTGAAGTGCCTGAAGTCGGAAAGATCTATCGTGCAAAAGTCACGAAGGTTATGGACTTCGGCGCATTCGTTGAATTCCTGCCCGGCAAAGAAGGCCTCGTTCACGTTTCGCAACTCGATACGAAGCGCGTCAACAAGCCATCCGATGTCGTGAAAGTTGGAGATGAATTTGACGTGAAGATCACCGACAAGGATGATCAGGGACGGTGGAAGTTGAGCCGCAAGGTGTTAATGACTGAAGAAAAGAAAGAACCTGAGAAAACAGAAGCGTAGCATGTTGCTATGAAATTCCTTTTGCGTTGTCTCCTCCTTTTGGGGATGGCATTTCCGCCATCCCTTTTTCCACAATATGTGCAGAATAAATTTGCAGTCGGACTCCGTGTGGGTCCGAATTTGTGGATCAACGACATGAATGACCGCCAGGTCGGAATGGGAGGCGATGCGTTTGTCCGTTATGGAGTTGGAAAATATTTTTCTCCCGGTATTGTTGCGAATTTCGAGATCCTGAAGGCCGGCCAATTTCCTCTCCAACCTCCCGTATTTCCTGTTGATTATCTCAAAGTTACCGCACTGTCATTTGCTGCGATCGGCTGGTTGTATCTCGCGCCGGGAAATAATTTCTCACCGTATTTCTACGCCGGAGCGGGAATCACACTGTATTCGCGCAAAGACGGCGGTGGAGCGCCATTTCCCGACCAACAATTCGGTAAGTCGAGCTCGCCCTATATTCCATTTGGTGTTGGATTTGAGAGCTTCCTTTCGAAGAACAGCGCCATCTCTTTCGATCTGGGATATCGCGGACTGAATCAGCAGACAGAAAATGTTGCGACGGGTTCGCCTGATGCATTTCTGACAATGAAATTAGGTGCAACGTTTTTCTTTGGTTCGAATGAGGACGACGACGATGATAATGACGGACTGAGCAATGGAAAAGAAGCTGCTCTTGGACTCGATCCAAACAATCCTGACACTGATGGAGACGGATTAACTGACGGCGATGAAATCTTCAAATACAAAACCGATCCGACAAAAAAAGATACAGACGGGGATGGTTTAAGTGACGGCGATGAAATCTGGAGATTCCGTACTGACCCTCTGCTGTCAGATACTGATAAAGACGGCTTGAGTGATGGCGACGAAGTTTCCGTTTACAATACCGATCCGTTGAAAGTGGATACTGATAAGGACGGTCTTTCGGATGGAGAAGAAGTCCTAACCTATCATACTGATCCGCTAAAACCCGACACCGATGATGATGGATTGACGGACTCAAGCGAGATCTTCGGATACAAAACGGACCCGTTGAAGGCGGACACGGATGGTGGAGGAGTGAACGACGGGACTGAAGTGAAACAAGGAACAAATCCGCTCAAGCGGGAAGACGACAAAGTTGAAACCGGTATGCGGGCGCCGGGAAACCCGGATTTCTCGCGCTCTGCAATGGGAATACGATTCAATCAAAACAGCATGGAGTTTACCCGGGCATCTGAATTTTTTCTGGGTGAAGTATCCGAGACGCTATCGAAGAATCCGCAACTTCATATTGAAATCAGGGGCTATACGGATAATCGGGGATCGGTTGAGGAGAACAACAAACTTTCGACTGATCGGGCTGTCGCTGTGAAACAATGGTTGGCAAACCGAGGAATTGCAGAAAGCCGTATGACCGTGAAGGGCTTCGGGCCGGAACACCCGATCGCATCAAACAGGACTGTCAAGGGACGGGAACAGAATCGTCGTATCGAAATCGTGATAAAATAGATTACAGCTTCAATAGTTGATGTTTGAACGCTGCAATATCCAACTCGCCGCTTATCCACTTTACCAAATCCACTCCATACTTATTCATGTAATAGAGTGGACTGATCTCTCTCTCCTGTAACGTTCCATTCGGAAGCAAGCTGTGTGCTGCTTTTTCGATCTGTCGTACGGCAACGTCGTTACGGCGCTTTTGAGCCGCGTTGGATTTTTCCATCAACACGCTCATGTTGTTGTCAATCTTTGATTGAACATTTTCGAGAGCTGCGATTAACGTCGGGTCGATCTCCTTCAGGCCAAACTTCATTTCATTGAGTGTTGAGCGAATTGTTGAGTTCGCATTACCGAACATTTCGGTTAACTTGATGGACGAAATCTGTTCCGACACTTTTGATGTGATGATGTTTGGATCGTCAAGGAAGTCGACAATGTCCAGCCCGTACTTTTCCATTGAGCGCAACAGCCGTTCTTCGACAAAGGATGCACTTGCCCGCGGGTACACAATAGGCTGGGCTACTCCAAAATATTCGTACACCGGCTTGAGTTGTGCATGATAGGCGACCTCCGATGGGCCCGCAATGTAGGCAATAGTAGGAAGAAGCATGTCCTGTGCTATCGGCCTGAGAATAACATTGGCGCTCAGCAGTTCAGGTTGCTCACGTGCTATGCGCATCAGCTCTTCGGGCTGGATGAAATACCGGGTCCCTTTCAGGCTGAAATCTTTTTCGCTTTCCCGTGGCTGAATCAGATATCGTCCGCCTTTATGGAACATAAACAGGTTAAGCGATTTGGGTTTCACTTGCGCATGATATCGTTCCTCCAGCTCGGCACTCTGTGCGATCACGATTTGTGTGGTTCGTGGGAACTCGCGGATTTCCTTTTCAAAAAGAGGTGTTAGAAGTTTCTTCAATTCCGCATTGTTTGGCGAGAGAAACACGAGGCCGTAATCGGCAAACAACATATTCATCCACGCTGCAAAAGATTGGTTGAATGTCTTGCCGGTAGCATATGCCGACTTTAATTCGCTCAGCACATTTGATGTGAACTCGCTTTGTTGTAAGAATCCTTCCAAATGTTTGTAGGTTTGATCGAGCGAGCCGTCGAATTGCAATTCTCCAATCGGCCCGAGATTGTGTTCGGGCATCTCTTCGCCATGCAGATATTGAACTGTTCCGGGTTTGCCTTCAGAATCGAAAACCCCGACGTTGTTCATCTCCGCAAAATCGTGATCTTCGCCCTCCATCCAAAACACCGGCACAAAATCGTATGCGGGGAATTTTGCCTTGAGCTTTTCCGCCAGCTTGATTGCAGTGATAGACTTGAATAGAGTGTAGAGCGGCCCGCCAAATAGTCCGACTTGCTGACCCGTTACGACGGCAAAGGTCTTCGGACTCTGAAGCAGTGTAATATTTTTCAACGTTTTTTCCGGAGAGCCGAATGCGGTATTCTGTTCACGCATCACGCGGGTGAGTGCCGTACGATCAATCTGGCTCTCCGAGAGCAGCTTGAGCATCTCTTCATAAGAATTATTCTCCCGGAAGTTGAAGCGAAAGAATTTTTTTACTTCTTTAAAGTCGTAAAGGTAATCGAAAAAAAGTTGTGAGAACCCGCCGGAAGAAGGAGGGAGCTGTCGGTAATCAATCCAGTCCATGTGAAATTCTTTTGAGATAATTTTTAGAATTGAAGGTG
>JBKJJX010000033.1:0-19420 GCA_046597825.1 Bacteroidota bacterium
TAATGAGCAGGTTCCGCCACCGCCCCCACCGGAGGCAACGTACACAACAGAACGAAAGAAGCACGCTCTCCGTACAGATGCGCTATTTTTTCTTCGATGGTATTTCATTCAACTTGCGCCTTAAGCAGCGCGCTTAGCATTCACAAAAAAAGCGGTAAGAGATAAGTAAGCGAAATCGTCGGAGGTGTTTGGCGCGAAGAATCAATCGAAGACATTACGTTTCAGTGCGCCGTGAAAATATCCCCGCCAGCCGCAACAGTTCCCCGGCGTTGAAGAACTTCATGCCATACATCAACACTGCAAAGAGCGCCAGCAATCCAATCTTCCACAGCAATTCAAACGCATCCGGCTTCACAAAATAATAGAGCAGGTATGCAATTGTTGCAGCAGCAGCGATCTTTGCCATCCTCTGCCATTCGTATTGGATGGGATATATCGTCCGGACAATAAAATAAAGGAGAGCCGCCATCACGGCGTAGCTTAGCAGCGTCGCAACCGCGGCGCCCATGATGCCCATGCGTGGAATGAGAAAATAGTTTGCCCCAATGTTCACCGCTGCACCGACGAACGTGATCAACGGAAGCTTCTTTGTTTTCTTTTCGATGTAAATGCCGGCGACGAGATTGTTCGAGATCCCCAAAAATATGTAGGCAAGCAAAACCACCGGCACGATCTGGAGTCCGCCCCAATACTGCGGATTGATAATCGATTTGCCATGATACAACGGCAGCGTGACGATATCATTGATGAAAAAGGTTATGGCCAGAAAGAATCCGGTGGTGAGCAGAACGAAGTACGTAAGCACACGGGCAAAGATCTGCTTCGCATCGGGTTCGTTGGCGTTCGAAAGAAAGAACGGCCGCCACGCAAAATCAAACATTGAGACGACCAGCATCATGAAAATCCCCAGACGGTAGCTTGCCTGATAAATCCCCACCGTTGCGTCATCCGTCAGCGATTGGAGTATCGGACGATCAATCACCTGTATCATAATAGTCGCAATGTACGCCGGCACAGTCGGCAGGCTGAAGCGCAAGAGGGACTTGTACAGCGTGGTATCCCATTTGAATGTGAAGTTGGCAGCGATGGTCGGAACCAACAGCAGCAACGTGCCCGCGGAGGCAATGAGATTCGCGAGGAAGATTCCCTCGATGCCCCACCCGAAACTGAAAAGGAAAATCAGCGTGAGAGAAACCGTAGTCACAATGTTGAAGAGTTTCAACGCGGCAAACATACGGGCTTTGCGTTCCATCCGTAACGCGGCGAAAGGCACGATCGCCAATGTGTCCAGCAGAAGAATCCAGCCGCTGTATGTTACGATGGACGAGTAATGAGCCGGAATTCCACCAACCGCTGCAAGAGAATCCCGCTGCCACCAGATCAGCACCGTAAAGAGAAACGAGGTGAGGCCCAACGAAAGAAACGGAACGCTGAAGTTTTGTTTCTTCGATCCGATTTCCAGCGACGCTGTATACCGCATGAATGCGGCTTCCATGCCGTAGCTGTAAATAATATTCAGGAAGGCGAGAATTGCGTAGACGTACGCAACAACTCCCAGCTCTGCCGGAATAAGAACATTGGTGTAGAATGGTGTAAGCAGAAATGTGAGAAAGCGCCCCACGACCGTACTGACTCCATAGATCGCAGTGTCGGTGCCGAGCGATTTGATTTTATCGAACATGAAGGAAGAAAGAAAGGTGCGAGACCGGAGAAAACGGATTCGGGTGAAGCGGATTATTGAACATTGTTGAGTTCAAGTGAGATATCGAGATTCCTGACTGAATGTGTAAGGGCTCCCACGGAAATAAAGTCGACGCCCGTTTCAGCAATCGCCTGCACGGTTTCAAGATTCACCCCGCCGGAGGCTTCCACTTCAACTTTCCGGGCAATCATTGCAACCGCCGTATACATGGTATCGACTGGAAAATTATCCAACATAATCCGATCGATCCCGGCGCAGCCCAATGCTTCCTTTACTTCTGCTAAGTTTTTCGTTTCAACTTCTATTCGTGCACTGATTTCCTGACTCTCAAGATAACGGCGGCACATTTCGACCGCTGCAGTGACACTCCCGGCAGCAACGATGTGATTGTCTTTTATCAACACCATGTCATCAAGGCCGAACCGGTGGTTCACGCCGCCGCCTAACCGCACAGCCCATTTATCCAGCACGCGAAGCCCGGGGACAGTCTTACGTGTGTCGATAATTTTTGCATGGGTACCGGCAACTGCAGTAACGTACTTTCTTGTGAGTGTGGCTATCCCGCTCATGCGCTGCAGAAAATTCAGCGCTGTCCGTTCGCCTTTCAAAATATTTTTGGCGCTTCCATCGATTCGCGCAATCACATGTCCCTTCCCTGCAAGCTGGCCGTCATGCACAACCGGCGCAACAGTGATGCTGTGATCGCAATACTCAAACACCAGTGCCGCCACATCGAGTCCCGCAACGATGCCGTCCTCCTTGCACAGAAACTCCGCCTGACCCAACTCGTCATCAGAGACAATCGCATCGCTGGTAATATCTCCGGTCCCGATATCCTCGAGCAACGCGAGCTCAATCAGTCGTCCGATCCTGCTGTCATTCAACACTTTCTGCAGCATCATTCCACTCCGGAAGCCGGCTCTTCAACCAACATAATCGGAATATCGTTCTTGATCTGGTACACTTTGCTGCATTGTTTGCAGGTCAGCGTGTTCTTGTCCGGCTCGTAGTTCAAATCGCCTTTGCATTTGGGACAGCAGAGTATATCAAGCAGTTCTTTCTTTAACATGTCATGCCTTCATTTCTTTTTCGATTGCTTCCAAAAACTGTGCGGGCGCACGCGTTGGCTTGCCCGTTCCGGAATTCATGAACGTGTGAATGGTATACCCTTCGGCGTGCATCTCTTTCTCGCCATCTTTGTACACTTCGTACTCGATACGCACACGGGCAATCGGCATCTCACGAAAATACGTAACCACATGCAGAAGGTCATCGTACTTTGCTGCACGTTTGTATTTGGCATGCGCCTCTATGACCGGGAGGAACAATCCCATAGCTTCAATTTGCGTGTACGGCAAACCAATCTCGCGCATCAAATCCGACCGTCCCTGTTCGAAGTACTCGAAATATTTTCCGTAGTACACGAACTTCATCTGGTCAGTGTCGGCGTAACGAACACGGATATCGGTGGTGTGTTTGATCATGGTAGAATTCGGATTGATGTTTGCGGATTGTAAATCAGTATTGTCTCGATGCCAGCAGTAATCATGCGTCCGCAATGTATCAGCCGGAGTACTCTCCCATCTTCGAAAATTTTTCGATCCGACGGTCGACGAGTTGGCTGCTTTTTAATTTGGAGAGATTTTTTAATTCATTCAGTATCGATGCCTTCAGTATCGATGCAGCCTTCACATGGTCGCGATGTGCGCCGCCGACAGGCTCCGGTACAATTTCATCAATAATGCCTTGCTTTTTCAAGTCGGGTGCGGTGAGTTGCAATGCCTCAGCTGCCTGCTCTTTGAAATTCCAACTCCGCCACAAAATACTTGAACATGATTCAGGCGAGATAACGGAATACCAGGAGTTCTCTAACATCAGAATCCTGTCGCCAACGCCGAGGCCGAGCGCTCCACCGGATGCACCTTCTCCGATAATGACAACGACGATAGGAACCTTTAGATGTGACATTTCATACAGGTTGCGCGCAATTGCTTCTGCCTGGCCGCGTTCTTCGGCTTCAAGTCCGGGAAAAGCACCCGGCGTGTCAAGCAGCGTGACAACGGGCTTCTTGAATTTCTCGGCTAGCTTCATCAGGCGCAGGGCTTTGCGATATCCTTCGGGATTTGGCATCCCGAAATTGCGGTATAGATTGGATTTCGTGTCCCGTCCCTTTTGGTGACCAATGACCATTACGCTGAACGAATCGATCTTTGCAAATCCCCCGACGATTGCCTTGTCGTCTTTGAATGTCCTGTCGCCGTGCAGCTCAATAAAATCAGTCGTCATGAGCTCGATATAGTCCAGCGTGTACGGCCGGTCCGGATGCCGCGCGATCTGAACTTTCTGCCATCTCGTAAGTCCGCTGAAGACGCTGCGCTGCAGATGGTCCATTCTCTTTTCGATCTTCTCCACTTCCAATGCGATTGCGGGGTTGTCCGCATACTTGCGCATCTCCTCAATCTTCTGCTCGAGGTCGTTGATCGGTTTTTCAAAGTCAAGTGTAGCTTTTGCCATGTCTATCCGCGTTTTCTCTGCAACAAAGATTTCATCAGAATTTCCAGATCCAATATCAGCGACTGGTTTTTTGCGTAATACAATTTATACCGCTCAATTTCTTCCGCTCCCAAATCAGTTCGCTGATTGATCTGCACGAGCCCTGTCAGTCCTTTAGGCCCTACATACGATTGCACGCTCATCGAACCATCATGCAAAATATCCGGCTCTGTGAGCGACGTTCCGACTATGCTTATTCTACCGAAAAACACTTGTGGAAGCAAGAGAACGCTCCGGGCAAACGCTGAGCGGGGCGAGGCAAAAAACATTCTGATGAAAGGATAAATCACTACAACACCAAAAAGAGAAACAACAACATCAAATGCACGCTTGGCGAAACGATTGCCCGGTTTATGGATATTGTATTCAATCTCAACAAAAGGCAGAGTGTCAAGATCGTCAATCTGCGTTTTGCCGATAATGGATTCCAAACTATTGGGAACGAGCCGGAAGTTTACGCTGCGGTCGTTGCTTCGCGCGATAACGGAGAGAATATCTGTATACGCAAGGCCATCGGTCGAAAAGATGACTTCCGTTACCTTCCGCTCTGCAATAACTTTCCCGACATTATCGATACTGCCGATAATTTCGACACCTGCAATTTTTTCTCCAATATTTTTCCTGTGCGTATCGATGAAGCCGACCACATCATAACCATCGTCAACGCGGGCGCGCAACCTCTTAAGCACTTCCTGAGCCGAGGGGCCAGTGCCAACAATGACTGTCGGCCGGCCGAACAAGCTTTTGCGGGATGTGGTGCGCTTCCCGGCAAGCCGGTCAAACAGCAAACGCCAGCCGGGTAAGAGAATAACATTGATCACCCCCGAAATAAGAACTACAGCGCGGCTGAATGCAAAATTCTTGAAGAAAAAAACCGTCGCTGAAATGACTACATAGCTGACAAACACCGCAAAGAGTGTACGCGAAACAGAATGACGCCGCGTGGTGTACACGCCGGAGAAATACATTGAAGCAACAACAACGGCGGATGGCACAACCCAGACAATGGGATATGCCCGTTGGGGAAAGTGAAACAGCTCCCCGAAGTAAATGTACTCCCCCAACGCCAGCGCCAGATCTACAAGAATAAAATCGACGAGAGCGATAAAAAGCGGCCTGCTCGCTTTAACCAGCAATGCGAGCGCTGCCCTGAAGACAATACCGACACTCAACAACACTTCAACAACGGTTGAGCTGCTGAAATGCTTTTCGACGAACAGCTGCATTGCCTGATAAAATGTTCTGATTTCATCAATCTCGCTTCGGCGTGTGCTCTCTCCCTTGAAGTGAATTATTTTTGTGAGAGGAACGTAATACACTCTTGAACCTGATTGTGAAATGCGATAACACCAATCAAGGTCTTCTCCATACATAAAAAATGTTTCGTCGAGACCGCCAACCCGTTCATACACTTCACGTCGGACAAACATAAACGATCCACTTACGGCATCGACTTCGTACGTTTCATCTTCATTCAAATATGTAAGATTATACCTGCCAAATAATTTTGATTTCGGAAAAAGAGCACTGAGCCCGAAAATTTTTGTAAATGCAACCCACGGAGTCGGAAAACTTCGCCGGCACGGAAGCTGAAATGTTCCATCAGGATTCAGGATTTTGCAGCCCGCAGCGCCAGCATCAGGATTCTCGTCGAAGAACTTCATCATCACCTTGAACGTATCTTCCTGCACGATTGTATCAGGATTGAGAAGAAGAAGGTATCGTCCCTTTGCCTGCCTGAGCGCTGCGTTGTTTGCGCGGGCAAACCCAACGTTGGCTTTACTCTCAATGAGGATTGCCTGTGGAAACTTCGCCCTCACCATCTCAACACTTCCGTCATCCGATGCATTGTCAACGACAAATACTTCTCCCTCCACCCCCTCCATCGCACGATACACGGAGGCAAGAGCGCTTTCAAGAAACTGGCGCACGTTGTAGTTGACGATGATGACCGAAAGGTCCATTACGGAAGGTTGGTTACAGACGATTGAGAATGCTGCGGACACGGAGCTTCCAGAGCATAAAAACGGCTTCGTAGACAATATTCTTTGACATTTTGGAGACACCAAGGCGGCGGTCTGCAAATACAATTGGTATCTCGACGAGCCGGAAGCCTTTTTTCCACATCTTGAAACTCATCTCGATTTGGAACGCATAACCGTTCGAGCGGATATGGTCGAGGTCAACTGTTTTCAAGGCTGCAATACGGTAGCATTTAAACCCGCCTGTTGCATCGTGCACGGGCAGTCCTGTAATAATCTGTGTGTACACGTTCGCGGAATAACTTAACAACAAGCGGTTCATCGGCCAATTCAACACACGAACACCGTTGATATACCGTGAGCCAATGACCAGGTCATAATTTCTTGCCGTAGAGAGAAAAACCGGAATCTCATTCGGATTGTGCGAGAAATCGGCATCCATCTCAAAAACAAAATCATAGCCGTGCTCAATTGCATATTTAAATCCCAACACATACGCGGTGCCCAATCCCTGTTTTCCTTTTCGTTCAAGAATATGAACGCGGGGATCAGCCGCCATTAGCTCTTTGACAATAGCAGCAGTCCCATCGGGCGATCCGTCATCGACCACGAGAATGTCAATGTTCGGCGCCTGCTTTAGGACAGCTGGAATGAGTTTGGGGATGTTTTCCGCTTCGTTGTATGTGGGGATGACAACGAGTACTCTTGACGTTTCCAATTAATCTAGTTGGATTTGTAAAATTCTTTGATTGAATCGGTGATAGTTATAAGCTGGTCTTCATTTAATTCGGTATGCATCGGCAGCGACAGAACCTCATCGCCCGCCTTGTCCGTTACCGGAAACGATACTTGACTATTCCGTGCATGACTGAATGCTTTCTGCAAATGAAGCGGAACCGGATAATAGATTGCATGCGGTATTCCTTTTTGCTTCAGATGTTCTGCAAGTCCGTTACGCTTCGGTGCCCTAATCGTGTATTGATGAAAGATGTGTTCGCAATCGGGGGAAACATACGGAACAGTAACAGGGGTTCCGTTCAAAAGTTCATTATACCGGGCAGCAGCTTTCCGTCTCGCCTCATTCCATTGATCCAGATATTTCAATTTCACGGAAAGGATCACCGCCTGAAGCGTGTCGAGCCGGCTGTTCACTCCCAGGATCTCGTGATAGTAACGAACTTTCGATCCGTGAGCTATAATCATCCGGATTTTTTCACCGAGTTCAACATTATTTGTCACGATCATCCCTGCGTCGCCAAAGGCTCCCAGGTTCTTACTGGGGAAATAACTTATGCACGAGACTTCGCCAAACGTGCAGACCTTGCGGCCTTTATATGACGCGCCCATGGCTTGCGCGGAATCTTCAATCACTTTAAGCTTATGCCTGCGGGCAATTTCCATGATCGGATCCATATCCGCCGCCTGGCCGTACAGATGAACGGGAATGATCGCTTTCGTCCTCGGAGTAATTGCAGCTTCAATCCTTGCCGCATCGATATTGAACGTTTTGGGATCGATGTCGACATACACCGGTATCGCGCCAAGCAATGCAATCGTTTCCGCTGTTGCTACAAACGTAAAGGGCGTCGTGATAATCTCGTCGCCCGGGCGAATATCGAGCGCCATCATTGCTACCTGCAGCGCATCCGTCCCCGACGCACAACCGACCGCATATTTCACGCCGAGATACCCGGCGATCTGACATTCAAACTCACCGACTTCTTTGCCGAGGATAAACGTCCCGGCATCAAGAATTTTATGAATTGCTGAATCGATTTCAGGTTTGATCTTTTGATACTGTCCGACAACGTCAACCATGTGGAGTTTCATAGGAACCTTCTATGTATGTCCTCTTCCGAGGAGAGTATGCGAGATAGTGCTAAGAATAATTTTGATATCCATTCTAAGGGACATATTCTCGATGTAGAATAAATCATATTGAACTTTCTTGCGAACATCTTCCACAGACTCATCGTATTTATGTTTCACTTGCGCCCATCCTGTCAGCCCCGGCCGAACTTTGAGGCGACGCGGGTACAATGGAATTTCTTTTGATAACTGTTCAACAAAAAACGGTCTCTCGGGTCTGGGACCCACAAGGCTCATCTCCCCTTTTAAGATATTCCACATTTGGGGGATTTCGTCAATATGCAGTTTTCGCAACCACTTTCCGACCCGGGTTACGCGCGTATCGCGCTTGTTTGCCCATTGCGGACCCGCAGATTCAGCATCCTCGCGCATTGAACGGAACTTAATAATGTTGAATACTTTGCCATCCTTGCCCACTCGCTTTTGCTTGTAAAGTGCAGCTCCCTGAGACTCTAATCGTATGATTAGTGCAACCACGACCCAAAGCGGAAGTCCAAGAATAATCACCGTTGCTGAGAAGCCAATATCGAACGTTCGCTTGAGAAATTCCTCCCAGGGCGAGATGATTTGGGGGCTTATTTCTATTAAGGGAAATCCGTAGATCTGATTCGTGCGCGCTTGCCCGCTGATAATATCATAGAGGTCGGGAATGATTTTAAGGCCGACGTTGTGGGCACTACAATTGGAAATAATTTTGAGCAGATGTGAGTGATCGGAGGAATCCAATGCGATCAAAACATCCTGAACGTTATGTTCCGGAATGATTGATTGAAGTTCATTAGTATTTCCGAGCAACGGTAGACCGTTCACTGCCTGTGCATTCGTATCGACTGTAGCAAATCCAATCACGCCATATCCCAGCGCAGGATATTTTTTTATTTCGTGATACAATTCCGTCGCTTTCACCGGGCTTCCAACAATAAGAGTCTTATGAACTCCGATACCCCTAATCAGCATCCGGCGTTGGACGCTGCGAACAGTAAGTCTGCCGATCGTTACAAATGAAAAAAGAACGCCCCAGTATAAAGCAATGAGAAGACGAGAACTGACGGCAACATTCTTCCCTTGATCATCCACAAAGATGGCGAAGAAGAGAAATAGGCAGCCAAAAACCGATGCTTTGAAAACACGTGTAATCTCATCAACGCGGGAAGCCGCGTACCAAGCGCGATATAATCCCAGAGCCCAGAAGAGCAGAAGCCAGAAGGCACAAATGGTAAACATGGGGATGAGAAGCTCCGGCTCGATACTCAATTCGAGCAAACCGCTGCGCACACGAAATAAGTAATAGGCTGCCCAGGCAAGACAGACTGTCAAAGAATCTGAAATCAGCAAAATATAAATTTCTCTCTTTTTTCTCATCTGTCCACCACCTCGAAGCCGGGAGATGCAACTGATGTGCGCAACAGTTCATCGTAAACAGCCACAGTTTCGGCGGCGGTCTTTCTCCAGGAAAAGCGTTCCAGATTTTTAAATCCTTTCTTCCGCAGCTCTTGCCTTAATTGAGGATCAAGGGCAACAGATGTAATTCGCTCAGCCATGTCGTCCACGGAGAAGGGATCAAAGAAAACAGCTGCATTACCGGCAACCTCCGGTAACGATGCAGCTCTAGAGCAAACAACGGGAACTCCCGATGCCATTGCTTCGAGAACGGGAAGTCCAAACCCCTCATAAAAGGAGGGAAAGACCAGACAACTTGCGTTACGAAGAACATCGAAAACCTGCTGCCGTTCCAGATATCCGACCCAAATTATGTCGTCACCAAGTGAATCGATGTCTTGCCCTACTTCAGGCTTGTGGCCAATCAAAACAAGCTTCTCTTCAACCTTTTTACTCTTCTTTAACAGCGAGAACGCATCGACAAGACGGGAAAGATTTTTGTTGGGCGTCGTGCTACTGAAAGCTACAATGTACGGCGGCTTTACTCCTAACAATTGCAACGTGTTTCCAATTTGTCCCTCAGTCCTCGTCTCGATATGGTCGAGTGCAACAGCTAAGTGAGTCACGACTACGTTCTCCGGAGGGATTTTGTATGCTTTCAAAACCTGCTGACGGGAAAACTCTGAAATTGTTATGACTTTTTCCGAGCGGAGTATCGCCTGCCTGACGAACATGTTAAGCATCGCTCTACGAGAAAAGGACATCAAGTTACCAAATCCTTTGAAGTTCAGATCTGGAACCGATACAACCGTCGGACAAGATAGAAACAACGGAGATGTATAGCCAAGAGAGTGGAGCAAATCAATTTTATGGCTCCGGATGTAGCTCCCAAGTTTGGCTTGTTCAAAATAGTAGCGAGCTTTTCTGTTTGTCGCTGTCACGGGGCAAACAACCGACCTAAACCGCGGCGAATCATTTAGACCCATTTCCGCGGCTTCGCGATTCAGGAAGATAATAAAATCGTAATCGGGCTGAAGCTGTTTTAGTCCTTCCAGGAGCCCCCTCGCGTATGTCTCAGTGCCTCCCACAACCCCGGGAATCATATATAGGAGATTCAGTCCGATTCTCACAAGAGTATCCTTGACGAAACAGCGCTTCGTTGTAGTCCCATACTCAGCATTAGACTTTCATACTTTCGAATGCTGTTTGCCTGCGAATACTTTTCAACCGCCAAGATGCGCGCCTTGGTGGACATTTGGTTAAGCAATATTCGATTTGAACTGGCTTCACGGATAGCTTCGGCAATCAACGCTGGCCTTTCAGGCATCACGACCCATCCTATCTTCTCTTCTTCAACCACTTGGGCAAGTTCCGACGCCATATCTGCAATGGCAATGATCGGTTTGCCGACAGCCATGATGTTATACATTCTGCTGGGCACAGAAACACCAGACATTCCGCTAACGAAAGAAATCAGCGTGAGGTCGCACGCATTGAGCGACACGACAAGGTCTTCCCTTGGTTGGGAAGGAAGAACCGTCACATTTTCCAATCCATGCACACGAACAGCTTCTCTAAGCCACACCTCTTTCGCGCCCCAGCCTATGAAGAGAAAATGGATGTGATTCTCGGTTTGAAGGAGTTTTGCACATTCCACCAAACTTTCAATATCGTGCGTTCTCCCCATATTACCCGAGTATTGCAGCACAAACTTATCTATCAAACCCAATTTTTTCAGAAGTGGATTGTCGAGCCGCGGAAGAGGGACTATTTGATCACCTTCCGCGTAGTTTGTAATGATGGTGACATGTTCAGCTTCGTTCCCGATCTTATTGAGAATAAGCTGTTTCATATCTCTTCCTAATGCAATTATCATATCAACTTTCTTGTAAAGTAGCCGACTTAATGCACCGAAAACTTTCACCGCACTTGAATTTTGGCCGGCCATTCCTGTCGCCACCATGGCTTCCGGGTATACATCTTCCACTCTTAATACCAATTTTGCACCGCGTAGCTTGCATGCCAGAATAACTACAAATGGTAGCGTTGGAGGATTCGTCACGACCAGCGCAATGTCATTTTTTCTTATTCTTACTAATGCATTGAAAAAGATAGACAAACTCACGGTAATAAGATTCACGAGGCGAAATAGTATTACGTCTTTGTTGAGTGCTGTAGCCGCGCACCGGTGAATTTGAACGTCCTCATGAATCTCATTAGTTGGAGCCTTTATCCCCCGGGCCTTATATGTTGGTTGCGCACAAAGCACGCGCACGTGGAAATTTTCAGCAAGAGCTTCGGCAACTTTCGTAAGGTTGTAGCCAGTGGCAGAGTCCTCCGGATAGTACAGTTCGGAGAGTATCCACAAAGTGTTGTGTCCAGAATTTGTCATAGATAATCACAAACCCTCTCCCCAATAACGAAGGAGAGAGGGTTTTATTTTCATTACAGTTCAAGTTACGATTTGAGCAATGAAGAAATCTGAAGCATCCACCAATAAGGCGTTAAGCCAACGCCTCTGTATCTTGGAGCTGGACAATTTGCTGATTTATCCAGTGATATGTTTTTGCTAATCCTTCTTCAAGTTTCATGGTTGGTTCCCAACCCAGCTTGCTGCGCATGACATTATTGTCGGAGTTGCGACCACGCACGCCGAGAGGGCCGGGGATATGTTTCATCGTCACTCTCTTATCGGCGATCGTCATAGCCATTTCAGCAAGGTGATTGATCGTTACCATTTCCTCAGACCCGATGTTCACTGGTCCGATGAAATCACTGTCCATCAATTTCCTGACCGCTTCGAGGCACTGATCGATATACAAAAACGAACGGGTCTGCTTTCCATCGCCCCAAATTTCGATTTCTCCACCGTTTGGAGCTTCAGCAACTTTCCTACAAATAGCCGCAGGAGCTTTTTCGCGACCACCGCGCCAAGTTCCTTCCGGTCCGAAAATATTGTGGAACCTCGCTATTCTCACTTGAAGTTGATAGTTGCGATGGTATGAAAGATACAACCGCTCACTAAAAAGTTTTTCCCACCCATACTCGCTATCGGGAGCGGCGGGATAAGCGGAGTCTTCGGAGCATTTGGGGTTATCGGGATCTTCCTGGTTATAGGCAGGATAGATACAGGCGGACGATGAATAGAAAATCTTTTTTGCTGCTGAGAGTCTCGCCCTTTCTACCATGTTGAGATTAATCGTTCCTGAGTTGTGCATTACGTCGGCATCATGATTGCCAGTAAAGATATATCCCGCTCCACCCATGTCGGCAGCAAGCTGATAAATCTCATCAAATATCTGATCTGTTATCGTTGTACACACACGTTGGTCGCGTAGATCACCAATGACAAAGTCATCAGCCACTGTGGGCGCATACTCCGGATACTTGAGGTCGACCCCGCGAACCCAGAATCCTTCTTTCTTCAGCTTTTTGACGAGATGACTTCCGATAAAACCACCCGCACCACAAACAAGCGCTTTTTTCATCCCAATGATTTCTCCATGATTATAGGTATTTCAAATTGTAACTCCTCGGACTAACTGGGAGCAACGTCTCCAAAGGGGGGACAAACTTTTGGAACGATTCACACAGAATAATATATGATTTTCAGAATTGAAAGGCTATTCAAATATGCCCATGTTATGGCCCATGAAGTAAAGAATGCGGCCCAGGGGTTGTAATTGTCCCAAGTGCCAGCTATCTTTTATTATTAATTACTGCGACTGCTTAACGCCAATTCAAATGGAGAAGCGCAGGTACAAAGAACCTCGCCCCAAAGAGGACTTCAACTGGTCCCTGCTGGTTCTATCTAAGAGATTCTCCGACTATACAATCTTTCAGGGAAAATCTATGATTGGAGAGCTACTAACTTGTTTCAACAACAACCATAAGTTGCTTCAGTAAATTTATGACCTTCAGCGAAGAAATCAAACACGACGATAAACTTCTTGCCATCATCATCCGCAACGACTTTACGACTCAAGGCATCCATTTCTTCACTGCACCGACTTCCCCTCAGCAACTAGCTCAGATGAGCCATCCTGCCGGGAAAACAATCAAGCCTCATTTTCACAACCCAGTGTTACGCACTATTGAATCGACACTAGAGGTCCTTTTCGTAAAGCAAGGCAAGGTTAGAGTCGACTTTTATGCGGACACAAAGGAACAGGTTACCAGTAGGATGCTCAGTGTTGGGGATGTAATTCTCCTCTACTCCGGAGGGCACGGTTTCGAAGTTGTTGAAGATCTGGAAATGATAGAAGTGAAACAGGGCCCGTACTATGGCGATTCCGAAAAAACTCAGTTCGAAGGAGTTCGAAGATAAGTGATTCCGGTTAACGAACCTTTGTTTGGAGACAAGGAAAAGGAATATCTACTTCAGTGTATTGACGAAAAATGGATTTCCTCAGAGGGTCCATTTGTGAGAAAATTCGAAGAGGCAATGGCTTCGTTTCTCGATGTTAGTTTCGGTGTTGCCGTGAGCAACGGGACTGCTGCACTCGAGGTCGCCTTAGCAGCAATCGAATTGCAGCCGGGAGACGAAGTAATAATGCCCACCTTCACGATCATATCATGCGCCATTGCCGTAACTCGGTTGGGTGGGATTCCTGTGCTTGTTGATTGTGAACCCGATACTTGGAACATGGATATCAAGCAAATCGAGAATCGTATTACTCAGAAGACCAAAGCTATATTGCCAGTTCATATTTACGGACATCCTGTGGATATGGATCCCCTCCTCGACCTCGCGACAAAGTATGGCCTCTTTGTTATTGAAGATGCTGCGGAAGCACATGGAGCGGAGTACAAGGGGAAAAAGTGTGGTGCACTTGGACACATTGGTTGTTTCAGTTTCTATGCAAACAAGATCATCACCACAGGCGAAGGTGGAATGCTAGTGACAAGAGACAAACACCTTGCAGATCGCTCAAGATCGATACGGAACCTGTGCTTCGGGAAAGAAAGACGGTTTGTCCATGCAGAATTGGGGAACAACTTTCGAATGAGCAATTTACAGGCAGCCGTTGGCGTCGCTCAGATGGAAAGAATTGCGGAATTCGTCCAAATCAAAAGAACCAACGCACAAAGATATCTTAATCTGCTTCAGGGTATTCAGGGGATACATCTGCCGGTAGAGAAAACATGGGCTAGAAGCATCTACTGGATGTTCGGTGTCGTGCTTGATCCATCATGTGGCATGGAGGCAGATATGCTTGCCGGCAAACTCTTAGAGAAGGGAATACAGACTAGACCTTTTTTTTATCCACTTCACCTTCAGCCTGCGTATCATAGACTTGGTCTCTTCGGTGGTGAGAGCTATCCAGTGAGTGAGGAAATTTCACGGTACGGACTCTATTTGCCGTCAGGGCTTGCGCTGACACAAGGTCAAATTGAGTACGTTGGGATGGAGCTCAGAAATATTCTCTCTACAAATACAAAAGAAATAAAACCGTCAAACTAAGAACTACTTTCATGCCTGAGTTTGAACATTATTCCGCCTACTACGACCTTTTCTACGCCCAAAAAGATTATGAAGGTGAGTGTACGTTTGTGGAAGGATGCTTCCGATCATTCTCCAAGCATCCCGTGCGAACTGTTGTCGACTGGGGTTGCGGAACGGGAAGTCATTCCCTCTTGCTAGCTACGCGGGGCTTTTCTGTGATTGGAGTTGACCGATCACCGTCGATGATAGAACAGGCTCGGAGGAAAGCTTCTGATGGACAAGGCAAGTCGCACTTTGTTGTTGATACTATTCGCGAAGCTCTTCTGCCAGAGGTGGCTGATGCGGCTATCTCGATGTTCGCTGTCGTAGGCTATCAAGTAGACAATGAGAGTTTGCTTGGAATGATGGCAAATGTTCGCCGAAATCTTCGCGTTGGTGGTGTTTTCCTGTTTGATTGCTGGTATGGGCCGGCTGTTTTGCATCACGGACCACGTGAAAAAATTGGTGAATTTGCCAATGAAAGAGGGAGGGTGCTCAGAATTGTGCGCCCTTCCATAAATTGTCAAACGCAGACCGTAGATCTTGGAATTCAGGTCCTTTCGATTCAAGATGGAAAGCTATGTCATGAAGTAGTTGAGCAGCACACCCTTCGTTATTTTTTTGACCAAGAGTTACATCTACTCCTGGCTCAAACTGGCTTTGAAGTGATTCGAATCTGTCCGGCTTTTGATTTGCAAAAGGCACCCGATGACAGTACTTGGAATATAGTTGTTGTCGCCCGTGCTACGTGACATGAAGAAACCTAGACGCTTGGGCATTTTTTTCCACGCACGGCAATCGAACGGCGGAATTTTCCAATACTCAATTGGAATTATGCACGCGCTGACACAGATTCAGAGGCAACTCAACATTGAGGTTGTCGTATTCCATGACTCTCCCGATTTTCCAATCAACATTTTCGGAACGCAGCAATTCGAACTCGTCTTCTGCGGTCGCAAGTGTTTGAGGTTTTGGGATCTCCTTGTGTCCGAACGGTTTAGATCATTGACAAAGGCAGCTCACCTGATTGCAAAGCACTCCTTCATTAACATTGACAGACCACGCAAGAATACACGTCTTGAAAAAATATTCAGAGCTCACAACATTGAGATGATGTTCTATCCAACGCATCGTGCCGAGTCGTTTGAAACCGGCATTCCATTCATGATTTCAATTCACGATATTCAACATAAACTCCAGTCTGAGTTTCCGGAGGTCAGCAAATTCGGCCAATGGAAACGATGTGAATATGTAGTGAAGAACGCTGTAAAGAATGCTGTGACTATTGTGACAGATTCGGATGTTGGAAAGGAGGACGTCGTGAACGCTTACGGACTTCCAGCATCAAAGGTCAAAGTTCTCCCGTATGCTCCATCGCCTGAATACGAAAAGCGTCCAAGCGATGCTCGCATTAGGGAGATTAGTGATAAATACAACTTGCCCGAACACTTTGCTTTTTATCCAGCACAGTTCTGGCCTCATAAAAACCATTATCGGCTTGTTGAGGCCATTCATCTTTTGATCGAAGAGTCAAATCTGAGTATTCCACTTATTTTTGTCGGACACGTCCAAGCACAATGGGGCGAGTTCAACCGCGTGATGACTCTAGTTAGGCAAAGAGGGCTTTCCAAGCTTGTACGGTACCTCGAGTACTTACCTTCCGAAGATATGCCGGTGATGTACAGAGCTGCGCGGTTGCTTGTGTTCCCGACTTTTTTTGGTCCAACCAATATTCCAGTTCTTGAAGCCTTTGCGGCAAGGTGTCCGGTTATAACCTCGGACATTCGAGGAATTCGAGAGCAGGTTGGCGATGCGGCAGTGCTTGTTGATCCACGAAGTGTAAAGAGTATAGCAACCGGACTGCAAGAAGTTTGGACAAACCCTGATTTGCGTGAATCGTTAGTAGAGAATGGCTTGCGGAGATTACATCAATGGGATCAGAATGTGTTCGCAACTCATCTTGGGGAAATCATCTCGGAATCGTTTTCCGAACTTGAGAGTTCGCAGCGCGTAAACGATAGACTTGAGCGCAGCTTTTCTTGACACTCATCGCAACAACAGTAACTTCCTGGTTTGAACAAAAGCCCCCGCTCTGATCTGATAAAAATACACACCACTCGCAAGTCCATTGCCAACTGCGCCGGAGGCGGATCCGCCGCTGGCGGAAAACTCTTTCTTATAACTTCCCGGCTTCATCTCTTCATTCACAAGCGTTGCGACTTCTCTGCCGAGCAAGTCGAAGACTTTGAGCGTGACAAGGCTCGTGCTCGCCTGCCCGCCATCCGTTTGGCGGGGGATTTGAAATTCAATGGTCGTTGTTGGATTAAATGGGTTGGGGTAGTTTTGGGAAAGAAGATATGACTCATTGGCCATCATGGTGATACCAACGCTCTCGGCGACGAAGACCGTCGGAGAAGAGAGCAAATGTAGAGAGAGGCTCTCGTTACTTTCAGTGAGACCGCCCCTCCAGCATTTCGCCTCTTTCCTTTTGTTAAACCCTGAGTCTGCGGAAAACCAAGCCGAATCATACATAGATCCACAGGTTGGTGTTGGGTAGGTATAACTTGCCACCGTCTGAAATGAATCGGAATATCTAAGCACGGGGATCAAGCCAACAAGAGAAAGCGGGAAGTTCCATGCATATGCAGAACACCGAAGTTCGTGATACCCGGTGGTCGTCTCAACCAACACGACCATGCTGGAATCAGAGATGAAGAATAGACTATCGCGGGAACTGCTGTGATACCTGTGCATCAAGCCACGAATTTGCAGTACCGACCAATGTGCTGTGGTGTCATTCACGCTTGTTGAATCAAGGATGACATACTCCACAGTCCCCGAATCAGCTACGATCTCGACGAACGAGACAAATTGGTAGTATGAGTATCTCTCAACATGGTACTTGTAGTGAAATCTCGGTGCCAATGGAAAAACATCGAACTGAGCCTTTAACTCAATAGCAGGTTGCGCGCCAGTGGGCTGCCAGTAATTCGATTGGGCTATGAGTGTCGAGACCAAAGAAGGTAATAGATAGCTAACCACACACAATCGAATTAGATGTTTTCCCATATCCACAACCTCTGATCTTATTCCCCGTTTGTTTCTTCTTCTAATCATTTCGTGAGTCTGTAGATCTTTCCCTCACCCGGTTCAAACCGATCGGTAAAGCTTTGATCATCGGCAACAGTGAGAGGGACGCGACGTTCAATGTCGATTACTTTCCATCGTTTTGATGTTCCTGTTTTCATCAATCCGATGGTGATTTGCGCCTTGTCTTCGTTCGCGCATCGCCTGTTCACGACCACTATGTAGTCGGTTTTCCCTCGCTTCAAATGCCCAATCTCCACCTGCGGCAGATCGTCGCGGAATGCCTGCAGCGTGCGAACAGAGCAACTGGTTACAAGATTAATCCGCTTTCCACACGTCGCAGTGATCGGCTTCCAGTCTCGAGGCTCCATCGTCCAGCATTTTGCTCCGACCCAGGTCAGCACAAGCATTGTGTCACCTAATGTTTGCATCCTTTTGTTCATCGCCGCAACTTCAGACCACTTTTCGTTGTAGCCTGTCCAGATACGTTTGCCATACAACGTGTCGAAATTGCTTGTATGATTTGTTTGTGATGGATCGCCCGATACCAGCCCAGGATACGTTTCGGTGGCATGCTCGTACCCTGCATCGAAACCGTAGGGGTACGCAAGAAATCCCTTTGCACCATATGCCAACCCCAGATTGTATTGCAGGCGGATTTCAGAAGGCGAAGGTGGACGCAGCGAAAGCACATTGTGGAGATCATTGTCACGATCATATTTCTTTGTCGTACTATCAAGTACACCATGTAGTTGAGGAACAAAAATGAGCGACACTTTCCCCCTGCTCTTCAGCGCCGCTTCTGCTGCGGGGCGAATGACTGTAGCAAGTTCATTATTGATGCTCTGCTGTAATCCGCCAAGATACCAGCCATAGCCGCTATCGCCCCATGCAACGATTCCCGCTTCGGAAGAAACACGATCCAGGTTTGCCAGGCTCGGATGCGGTGTGTTGTTCTTCAGAAAATAGGTTTCTATTAGTACTTCCGAAAGACCGGCGGCGTTCACAAATCTTTCATGTTGTGCCAATATCGCTGTGACTGTTTTTGCTCTGCTGTGACTCCGCTTCACTCTTTGACTCGTCGCTGCAAAGGCCGCGAGCTTGTCTTCACGTGGCTCATCAGCGAGGTAGAATCTGAAGTTGTTGGGATACTTTGCCAGAGCTTGTGTTTCAGAGGTTATATCGACAGCCTGACGATCGGAAATAGCGGCATCGCTCGCCTCGGACGGAGCAGCGAGTACCATAGACTGATTGATCACTTTGAGATTTTTGGGATTCCTCAGAAAGAAATCATTCCGGTCTTTGCCAGCTGTCGCCCCATACGTGCGGACTTGAAACAGGTTCAAGTGTAGCGAATCACTC
>JBKJJX010000035.1:0-6654 GCA_046597825.1 Bacteroidota bacterium
TTAGCCGGACGGGCTAAAGGGTGTTATTGATTCTGAAAAAAGAAGGAGGGAGCGGAAGTGTGTTACGATTGCTTTGAAGATTCCAGCATGCGGAGAGCTTTGCCCGACCACGACCTATGAAGCGCCATCGCCGCCTGGTTGGCACTTCGAGCGAGACGACAAGCAGCGTCACAGCAAAAGCAAACACCGCATCGCTGAAACCTTCAATGCGCGTAATCTCGTGGCTCCGCCACTGAAAAGAATCGGTTTTCCCAATGTTCTTCTCAACCATTTTCTTTCGCAACATTGGTCTTATCGGAGATAATACTTCAGGGGATTGGGATCTACGCGGCACTCTTCTGCTATTCGCAGACGGTCGATTTTTCCTTCGTCGCGCAGCTTGTACAGCCGCGGCACCATCATATCGCGCAGTTCAATGGGTGTCATCGGATTAATGAAAATACCCGTTCCTCCTTCAAAACCGGCGGGCACAATGACGCGCCACTTGATGAGTATATGCCATGGCATTTTGTAAACTGCATCGATGGGCGTGTAATACCATTCCTCATTGCAGGAAATCTGGCTTCCCATCGCAGCATGTATCGCCTGAACAAGATTGCTCATTCCGCGAATCTCATCCTCGGTGTGTTCGTACGGCCGGCCCGCTTGTGAACGGGAATAAATCTCAATCGTCGGGAAGCGATGGCCAATACCGGCGTACGCAATCGCAAAATCATTTTCTGCAAATACCAGGTTATGGTGGGCTGCAAAATTGGCGCCGAATTGATTGTAGACATTCGGATCTTCACGGATCATTTTCGTCTGGTTCTCGATGGATGAACCCCACTCATCAAGAGCGACAATTTGTTTGTGCAGATGATCGAACGATGCACCCGCCCCGCGCAGCCAATTCTGAAACACGCTGATGTAGCGGACATATTTATTTGCATATGTTACATCGCGCATCGCATCAATGGTAAACTTGAAATACTGATAATGATCTTCCAATGTCATCTCACCCGACGAATACAAATCCGATGTGAGCTTTGCATCCGGCTTGTAGTGGCGACGTGCGATGATCATTTCGTGCGACCCGCCGAAGAATGCGTCTGCAATAGTGAGGCGTTCCGCCATCGTCATCTTTTCAATCTGCTCGTCGGACTTCCCCTCGCGCTTCAATTTGTACTGGATGATCTCGGTAATGTGTTCCAATCCAAGGGGATTCGCGATATACTCTTCTTTCCACCGGCTCTGAGACGGCGTCAGCTTGTACGCGTAATTCTTTCGCCAGTAATCGAGCGTAACAATCTCGAACATGTTGCCGACGCGGCGAAATTCTGCGGGCTGTCCGAGATATTTATCCGGTGGGAGTGTTGCAAGATGTTCCCATCGTCCATCCTCATGGCGTATCAGGCGTGCTTTTTCAGGCGCTGTTTCATTGTACCGCGACTCGCAGAAGCTGCAATAGTCTTCAGGCGAATGCAGAACAATCTCCTGCGCGTTTGCCGGAGTATCGTTGGTAATGGGTTTCCCGCGTCTGCCTGACACAGCCCAGACTTCAGTGCCCGTGAACGGATTTACCTGCTTTACCGTCCCGTCCGGCATTATGGTATAGTACATTGTAAGATGCATAGCCTGATTTCTTTTAATCCTGTGCGAAGCGACTAATTATTAGTTAACGATTCAACGGACGGAACCGGTTACCGCTGCCAACAACGCATCGCATTTTTCCGTGCTGTCCGCTTCGGCGTAGAACCGGATCAGCGGCTCTGTGCCGGACGCGCGCACAAGAACCCATCCGCCGCCTTCGAGGAAAAATTTGTGGCCATCAAGATCTTTCCGGTCAAGTACCTTGTAACCGGCGATCTCTTTAACAACGCTCTTATACTTCTTCATGATGGCGGTCTTTTCTTGCTCCGTCATGTGCTTGTCAATCCGCTTGAACTCATGCTGCCCGAATTCATCCATCAGTTCCTGCACAAGCGCCTTCAGCAATTTTTGCCGCGTTGCCATCATCTCACATAACAACAGGCCGAGGAATATTCCATCTCGCTCCGGCAAGTGAAGCTTTGTTCCAAGTCCGCCACTCTCTTCGCCACCGATGATCACGTCTCGTTCCGTCATCAGCCGGCTGACATATTTGAAACCGATTGGCGTCTCGTGCATTTTCAAGCCGTACTTTTCACACTGCTTGTCTACCATCTGCGTCACTGAAAATGTTTTCACTACTTCACCGGTCAAACCTTTTTGTTCGACGAGATATTTTAGAAGAAGACAGAACACGCGCTGCGAATCCACAAAATTTCCGTCTTCGTCAACAGCGCCGATTCTGTCCGCGTCGCCATCTGTGGCAATGCCGATATGGAAATTTTCCGCCGCAACCCGGCTCATAAGTTCCGGCAAATTCTGTGCGATTGGTTCCGGATTCGTCCCGCCAAATGAGGGATTGTACGAATCATGTAACCGCACTACATTCGGCAGCGCTTCGTTAATCACACCTTGTCCCGCTCCATACATGACGTCGTAGAGAATCTTAATGCCGGATTTTTTTATCAGGTTGAAGTCCAGCTTCGTCGTCAGGTCATCAAGGTAGCGCTGCTTCATGCTGATGTACGAAATTGTTCCTTTCTCCAACAGCTGTTTAAATGTTTTTTTCTGCGGCGGCAACTTTTTCAGCTTTTGAATCTTGGCGAGCTCTTTCTCAACTTTCGCAATCGTCTCGGGAAACGCTGGACCGCCAAACTCACCTTTTATTTTGAATCCGTTCCATTTGTATGGATTGTGTGAAGCGGTGATGACAATGCCGGCGGCAGCCTTCTCCAATTTAGTCATGAGCGAAATTGCCGGTGTCGTCGCAATGCTGTCCGAGAGCTTCACTTTAATGCCCGTGTTTGCGACAGTAGCAGCGACCACCTCTGCAAATTCCCTCGACATAAACCGTGCATCATACCCGATCACGATTCCGTTGCGGATGTTCTTGTGTTTCTTATAGTGTTTGGCGGTTGCGAGTGCGACCTTTTCAAGGTTTGCAAACGTGTAATCGTCGGCTATTACTGCGCGCCAGCCGTCGGTTCCGAATTTTATTGGTTGAGACATGAATCCTTTTCGTGTTTTATTTTTTGTTAAACGCTGCCAGTGCCGGATAAATCGCCTGATCACCGAGTTCTTCCTCTATTCTTAACAGCTGGTTATACTTTGCAATGCGATCGGTGCGGCTTGCGGAGCCGGTTTTTATTTGTCCCGCGTTCGTGGCAACTGCGATGTCTGCGATTGTTGAGTCCTCCGTCTCTCCGCTCCGGTGGCTGATGACTGCGGTGTAGCCCGCACGTTTCGCCATCTCAATCGCGTCGAGCGTTTCCGTCAGCGTACCAATCTGATTTACTTTCACGAGAATCGAGTTCGCGACTCCCCTGTCAATTCCCTTGCTCAGAAATTCCGTGTTCGTTACAAACAAATCGTCACCAACGAGTTGAATCTTCTTGCCGAGCGCATCCGTCATCATTTTCCATCCATCCCAATCATTCTCCGCCATTCCGTCTTCAATCGAGAGAATCGGATATTGGTTCACCCAATTCTCGTAGAACTTCACCATCGCTTCGGGTGAAATTTTTTCCTTGGTGGATTTGTAAAAGTAGTATTTTCCATCGTCCCACATTTCACTGGACGCCGGGTCGAGCGCGAGATAAATGTCTTTGCCCGGCTGATATCCGGCTTTCGTTATCGCTTCCAGAATCACTTCGATCGCTTCTTCGTTACTCTTCAGGCTCGGCGCAAATCCGCCTTCATCGCCGACTGCGGTGTTGTAGCCTTTCTTGTGCAACACTCCTTTCAGGGCGTGAAATACTTCCGCACCCATCCGCAGCGCTTCACTGAATCGCTCGGCTTCCGTCGGGATGATCATGAATTCCTGCAGGTCAACGTTATTGTCCGCGTGTTTGCCGCCGTTGAGGATGTTCATCATCGGCACCGGCAGGACTTTTGCGTTCGTCCCGCCAATATATTTATAGAGCGGAAGCTTTGCCGATTGCGCCGCCGCTTTCGCCACGGCAAGCGAAACCCCCAGAATAGCATTCGCTCCAAGCTTCGATTTATTCTTCGTTCCGTCGAGGGTAATCATCATTTCGTCGATGCCTGTTTGGTCGGAAGCATCGTAGCCTGTCAGTTCTTCGGCAATAGTGTTGTTCACATGCTCAACCGCATTCAACACTCCTTTACCGAGATAACGGCTCTTGTCACCATCCCGCAACTCTACTGCTTCGTGCTCGCCCGTGGATGCGCCGCTTGGCACTGACGCACGTCCCATTATTCCGCTTTCAAGTTCAACATCGACTTCAATTGTTGGATTGCCGCGTGAGTCCAATATCTCGCGTGCATGAATATCACTGATTGTTGTGTTCATTTCTGTTCCTTCGTTTTCGGATTCGTTAAGAGAAGCATTATAGGAGATTGTGAAAAACGTGTATCAAGTACGCCAAAAGCGACTACAAAATCAACGAACGTATGCTACGAAACGAGCTCGCCGGCAGTTGAGGGCGAGGTAACAGAACGCAATTCATCAAGAAATATTTCTGTTCGCCTGAATGGATTTCCGCCGGCAGTCTTGACAAATGTGTTTGTGAGAATAAGAGTCTTGCCGCTCTGGCGCAGCAGCAGGTTTCTATTTTTCTTTTGCGAGACATGTGTCATCAGCAGTTGAAAACTTTCGGCTTCGTAAAATTCTTTTTCCGTTTCCGGCGGGAATTCAATCTGAACACTTGTGGCTGAAATATTCACTTTACGGAATCCGAGCTTCGATGCTTTCAATCTCACACGAACCAAATCCAACAAGTTTTCAACCTCGGCGGGATATTTTCCGAAACGGTCTGTAAGTTCGCCGGCAACTTCATTCAGCTGATCGATGGCATTCACAGCGTAGAGACGCCGATACATGACGAGCCGCTCGTTGTCGTTCTCAACATATGATTCGGGAATATGAACATCGAAATCGGCTTCGACGAGAGTTTGATTTTCCAGCTCACGCCGTGCGGCAACCTTCTCAAACAGATCCTGAAATTCCTGTTCTTTTAGTTCGGCAACCGCTTCTTCAAGTATGCGGGTATACATTTCAAATCCCATCGTCTCAATAAATCCGCTTTGTTCACCGCCCAACAAATTTCCTGCGCCGCGAATTTCCAGGTCGCGCATCGCAAGATTGAAACCGGAGCCAAGCTCTGTGAACTCCTCCACGGCTTGCAGTCTCCGGACTGTTTCACGCGGCAACCCTGAAACCGGCGGCGTGAGAAGATAGGCATATGCCTGAACGTTCGAGCGTCCCACCCTTCCGCGTAACTGGTAGAGCTCTGCCATTCCAAATCTATCTGCGCGATTGATAACGATTGTGTTGACGCTCGGGATATCAAGCCCGGACTCAATAATTTTCGTCGCCACGAGCACATCGAATTTCCGTTCGAGGAATGAAACCATGACATCTTCAAGTTCATGCGCGTGCATTTGTCCATGCGCCTGGCGGAACCGGATCTGCGGCATTGCCGCCTGCAGCCGCCCGATCACCTCATCCATATTATGAACCCGATCGTGCACAAAAAACACTTGTCCCCCGCGCTGAATCTCCCGAAGAATAGCTTCACGCATAAGATCTTCGTTGTACTGCACAATTTCCGTTACAATGGGCAAGCGGTTGCGCGGAGGCGTTGCAATAATTGAAAGGTCGCGGGCACCCATAAGCGAGAAGTGAAGCGTCCGCGGAATAGGTGTTGCAGTGAGAGTCAGTGTGTCCACGTTCGCCTTGAACTGCCGGAGTTTTTCCTTTGCCGTAACGCCGAATCTGTGTTCTTCATCTATTATAAGCAGCCCGAGATCCTTGAACGAAACGTCTTTTGAGAGGAGCCGGTGCGTTCCAATGACGATATCGGCCGAGCCGCTTTTCAGGCGGTCGATTATTTCTGTTTGCTCTTTCTTCGACCGGAAGCGGGAAATGACTTCTACTCTGGTCGAATACTTTGAGAGCCGATCCACAAACGTATTGAAGTGTTGTTGGGCAAGAATCGTCGTCGGGACGAGAACGGCCACCTGCTTTCCGCTCATCACGGCTTTGAAGGCTGCACGAACCGCAACTTCAGTTTTTCCGAATCCAACATCACCGCACACAAGGCGGTCCATCGGAAACTGAGCTTCCATGTCTTGTTTGACATCGCTCGTTGCCTTTGCCTGATCGGACGTGTCTTCGTACATGAAGCCGGCTTCAAGTTCGCGTTGCCATAACGTATCCTTGGGGAACGCAAACCCATGGGAATGCCTTCGCTTTGCATAGAGCTTAATCAGATCGCGGGCAATATCCTTGACGCGTTTCTTCGTGCGCGCCTTCAGCCGGTCCCATTCTCCGGTGCCGAGACGCGTGAGTTTCGGAATGTGACCTTCCTTCGACGCGTACTTCTGGACTTTGTTCAGATAGTTAAGATTGACGTACAGAGTATCTTTTGCATCGTACAAAAGTTTTACAACTTCCTGCTCAACATCTCGTACTTTGATTTTTTTCAACCCATCGAACCGTCCGACGCCATAGTCAGCATGAACGACGAAGTCTCCTTTACGCAGCGAATGGAGTTCACGTTCAGTTATGCCTTTGAATTTTGCTTTCCGTTGTTTGCCCCGGCGTTTGACGCGATTGAAGATTTG
>JBKJJX010000194.1:0-20289 GCA_046597825.1 Bacteroidota bacterium
AGAGAACCCCGGTCAACCGTATTCGCCCCGGCAACCGCAAACTGGCCGCCGAGAATTCCTGCATTGACACTCAACGGTGTGTTTCGCAGCGACGAATCAGCCCACATAACCCGCCAGGTTGTGTCGCTCACGTAATCCAGTGCATAACAGGAGCCATGACCCACCGGCCCTACCGCACCGACAAAAATTTCTTTTGTTGTGTCAGCATCGAGATTTACAAACATCTCTGTCGTTGTCCCTGACTCCAAACCTGTATATATCCGCCGCACAACCCATGTCGTTCCATTGTACCACAAATAATCAATCGGCACAGACTCGTGAAAGCCAAACGATCCGCCGGAAGGGATAATCTCATCTCTACCTGTTCCGTCAATCTGCCCAACAGCCATATCAAATGTGTACGGGACATAGCGCGCAACCTGGCTATTAAACCACATTGTTGTTCCAGTCTTGACAGAAAACTCTGAAATGTAGATGAATGTCGCGTACTGGTTGGGAGGAGCCGATGCATTACTTGTGAGAAGGCATAATTCCTTAAGTCCGTCGTGGTCAATGTCAGTTTCAAGCATTTTATATGGGGAGTCATAGTAGCGAATATCTGTAGTGAAGAATTTGTACTGTCTTGGACCGTAGCACTCTAATACGATGACTTGACCGTTTCTGCCCATCACCAGCTCCTTGTGTCCATCACCATCAACATCGCTCATCAAAAAGGGGCCATAAGCACCGGTGAGTATTGTATCCCAATCCATAATAAAAATATCATTTCCTCTGCTTTCGTAGACAACCAAAGTATCAGTGTGCGGTGTAGGATTCGGAAAAAAGGAATATGCAATCTCATGCTTGCCATCTCCGTCTACATCGCCGATCGCCAGAAACGTTGCTGGATTTGATTGTGGGTGGCTCCGCCACACTTCGCGGAAATCAATCGGAGGCGCCATCGGTATCTGAGGCGGTGAACTTAGGTTCACTTTTACAGGGACGATTTGCTGATGACTGACAATCTCGATCAACCCATTTTTATAAAGAACGTGTAGCGATCCCCAACTGAACTGATCCAAAATATTCTCGCTCCACATCTTTTCTTTTTTCCACTCCATTCTTTCAACATCACCTATAGCTCGTCGCTCGCCGACAAAATCAAACAACCCGTTGCCGAGGTTTTGCCACACTTGTATTTTGCCGTCAGTGAAGTATGCTACATCCAGCAAGGGGTCGGGGTTGAAGAGGCCAAGAGCAACAGTGGAAGGCAGGGGATATTCGGGGTATCCGTTCGTTACAGTCACACCAAACGACTGGAGCGTTCTTTCTTCTTGTGCCTCTGCGGACATGCGCATCGGGGAGAGCAACATGGCAACAGTAACACAAATGGAAAAGGCAGCGAATGCAGGTCTATGGTTTCTCATGTTTCTTCCATGAGTAACTGAATTGGAAGCTTAATCTGTATGGTGTGTGGCGGGGTAGTTCGTTGCGCCTTCGAAGAGCCTGCGACCGCACAACACAAAACTATAATGAACGGCGGGAAACCTGAGGGTAATATATCTTGCCCGTGCACGGATGTCAAGCGTCCACCCGAATATCTTTTCTGATTTCGAAAACATATCGCGACCATAACAATAAGCACTTACAATCATCTGTTATGTACTTGCACGATGCGATAACCTTCGTTGATACTCACTCGCTTTTTATCTATCTTGCCATCTATAAAGTTTACAAACCTGATTTAACCGGAGTTTTCTTGTCATCATTCAAAAAACGCACGCATACCTGCGGTGAATTACGCTCATCTGATATCGGTCAAGTAGCAACACTTACGGGCTGGGTCGACACGCGTCGCGACCTTGGCGGAGTAATTTTTATCGATTTGCGGGACCGTTATGGACGGACGCAAATAGTTTTTAATCCCCAAACAAACGCTGAGGTGCACGGACTTGCGGCATCGCTGAGAAATGAATTCGTCATCTCGGTAACGGGGAAAGTCGAACGGCGGCCTGAGGGAACCTCAAACCCCGATTTGAAAACCGGTGACATCGACATGATGGCGACCGAACTGACCATTTTGAACAAGGCCGAAACTCCGCCGTTTCCAATTGACGACAAAATTGATACGAATGAAGACTTGCGGCTTAAATACCGGTATCTCGATTTGCGTCGCCCGGTTCTTCTCAACAATTTGATTTTCCGTCATAAATTGTATCAGGTAGTCCACCGCTACTACGACGAGAATAACTTTATCGAAGTCGAAACTCCCGTGTTGATGAAGAGTACACCGGAGGGTGCACGGGATTACCTGGTGCCGAGCCGGGTTCATCACGGGAAATTCTACGCATTGCCGCAGTCTCCGCAAACGTACAAACAGATTCTGATGGTCGCAGGTTTGGATCGTTACATGCAGATTACGAAATGCTTCCGTGATGAAGACCTGCGTGCTGATCGCCAGCCGGAGTTTACACAAATTGATGTCGAGATGTCCTTCGTGGATGAGGAAGATGTTCAACAGATGGCGGAAGGATTAATTGCCCGGATATTCAAGGAGCTGAAGGGAGTCGACATTCAATTACCTCTTCAACGTCGTACATACAAACAGGCGATGGAATGGTACGGCAGCGACAAGCCCGATACGCGTTTTGAAATGAAGATTACGACACTGAATGATTTGGTGAAGAACTCCGGATTTAAAGTCTTTGCGGATAACGTTGCGAAGGGTGGGACGGTTGCGGGTATCGTTGTGCCCGGCGCCGCTTCGTTCACGCGTAACCAGATGGACAATCTCGTCGACTACACAAAGGGCCTCGGTGTCGGCGGACTTGCGTACATTAAATGGACGGAGAAGGGGCTTGAGTCGGCCCTTGAAAAATTTCTTGGCAAAGAGCTCATGGAAAAACTTGCCACTGCAATGGGAGCCAAGTCAGGCGACCTGTTACTCTTTGTTTCGGATACATGGTCGAAGACGTACTCGACACTTGGCACATTGCGTCTCGACATGGCGAAGCGGTTGTCACTCATCGATGAAACAAAGTGGAATCTTCTTTGGGTAACCGAATTCCCGATGTTTGAATACAGCGAAGAAGATAAACGCTTTGTCGCGATGCATCATCCTTTTACATCGCCCGTGCTTGAAGATGCGCACTTGCTTGACACAAAGCCGGACACTGCCAGGGCACGCGCATATGACTTGGTCTTGAACGGAAACGAGCTTGGCGGCGGAAGCATTCGTATTCATGATTCGTCGCTCCAGGCAAAAGTATTTGGATTGTTGGGGATTGAAAAAGAAGAAGCCGAGAAGCGATTCGGGTTCTTGTTGAATGCATTCAAGTATGGCGCTCCGCCCCATGGTGGAATTGCCTTTGGCCTGGATAGAATCGTCATGTTGCTCACCGGAAGCAAATCGCTGCGCGATGTAATCGCATTTCCGAAAACTGCGAGCGCCGTCTCGCTGATGGATGAAGCGCCGAGCGATGTTGATGACAAGCAATTGAAAGAACTTCACATACGAGTAGCGTAATGAAAGAAAAAATCAGAATCGCAAGCGGACAGGGTTTCTGGGGTGACTTGCTTACCGCTCCATACGATCAGGTCACCAAAGGACCGGTCGATTACATGATGATGGATTATCTCGCCGAAGTGACGATGTCCATTATGCAAAAGCAGAAGCGCAAAGACCCGAACCTCGGCTACGCGAAAGATCTTATTCCATTGATGGAGCAAATTCTTCCCATCATCACGAAGAAGAATATCAAGGCCATTACCAACGGCGGCGGAGTAAACCCGATAGCATGTCGTGATGCAATTTTTGCCGTAGCGAAGAAGCTTGGCATCAAAGGATTGAAGATCGGCGTTGTGTTGGGAGATGATATTCTTGATAACCTTGATGACCTGAAGAGTCGTGGAGTTCTCCTCAACAATATGGAGACGTCCGAGAGTCTTGACGGTATGCGTGACCGTGTCATGAGTGCGAATGTGTACTTTGGTGCGTGGCCGATTGTCGAGGCGTTGCAAAAGGGTGCGCACATTATCATCACCGGAAGAACAACGGATACCGGGTTAACACTTGCACCGATGATTCATGAGTTTGGATGGAAGGAAGATGATTGGGACAAGATAGCGGCAGGCACAGTTGCCGGGCACATTCTTGAGTGCGGCGGACAAGCAAGTGGTGGAAATTTTTCTGCCGATTGGAGAAACGTTCCTGATCTTGCGCACATCGGTTTTCCAATTGCGGAAGCATTTCCGAATGGCGAAGTCGTTATCACGAAACACGAAGGCACCGGCGGCCTGGTTTCGCGTCAAACCGTGACGGAACAATTGATGTATGAGATTGGAAATCCATCGAACTATATCACCCCAGATTGCGTTGCAGATTTTACTTCGATTCAGCTTGAAGACATTGCTTCGAATCGTGTGCGTGTATTCGGGGTGAAGGGAAAACCGGCGACTGATTCATATAAAGTGTCGATGGCGTATCTTGACGGATACACAGCAATCGGAACGCTGACGTATGCGTGGCCCGATGCGTTGGACAAAGCAAAAGCAGCCGATCAAATTCTTCGCACGCGGCTTGCCGATCTGGGGTTGAAGTTTGATGAAATCCGGTCGGAGTTCATGGGCTACAACTCGTGCCTCGGTCCGCTTTCCGCTATGCCCACCGAGATCAATGAAGTGGTGTTGAGGTTCGGGGTTCGAGGATCGGATTACAAGGCAGTCGAGCAGTTCGGAAAAGAACTTGCACCGCTTATTCTAACGGGTCCACCGGGTGTGACAGGCTTTGCCGGTGGCCGCCCCAAACCAAGTGAAGTGATTGCGTACTGGCCTGCGTTGATGCCGAAAAGTGCTGTGAAGCCGAGAGTTGAAATTGCAGAAATATGAAGCCAAGGCTTTACATAGAGACGACAATTCCGAGCTATTTGACTTCGAGACCAAGCAAGGATGTGGTAGTCGCAGGTCATCAAGCAACTACAAGACGTTGGTGGGAAAAGCGGAAAATCAGATTTGAGGTCTTTATTTCACAACTTGTCATCGATGAAATCATGCGCGGGGACCCGAAGGCCGCGGCTGAACGGTTAAGTGCGATTTCAGATTTCGATGAGCTTACGATTCCAAATTCGGTAGACCGATTGGGTAAGAAATTCTTACGAGAGCGTGTAATTCCTGAAAAAGCCTCAACTGATGCGGCACATATCGCCCTCTGTGCTGTGCACAGCATTGATTTTTTGATGACGTGGAATTGTACGCATATTGCGAATGCTGCAATTCAACGACAACTTAAAACAATATGTGTCGATGAAGGATTTTCATTTCCTATAATTTGCACTCCAGAAGAACTAATGGGAGAAGATTATGTTGGATGATCCTATTGTAGCCGAAGTTCGGAAGGCTCGTCAAGAGATAGCGGCTAAGTTTGATAATGATTTGTCTGCCATTCTTGAAGATGCGCGAAAGCGCGAGCATCTGTCAGGGCACAAACTTGTTTCGTTTGAACAGGAGAATGAATCGACACAGGTTGTAAAGGAACCACGGAAGCGTTATGGGAAGGACGAGTCGCTCGATGAATAACGACATTATCATTTTTCTGAAACGCTTCTCATGAAAAAGATTCGCCTGATCGACATCGCCCACGCCCGCTCCGGAGATAAAGGAGACACGGGAAATGTTGGCGTCATAGCCCGCAAGAAAGAATACTATCCACTGCTTGTGAAATATCTCACGCAAGATCGTGTGAAGAGACATTTCACGGGAATTGCATTGGGTGAAGTCGAGAGATTTGAAATTCCGAATCTGTGGGCTATTAATTTTCTGCTGCACGAATCTCTCGGCGGCGGCGGAACGAAATCCCTGAAGAACGATGCGCAGGGTAAGACACTCAGTTGCGCAATGCTGAAGATGGAATTGGAAATTGAAGAAGCAGATAAACCCTGAACGTGTTGTACCGCCAAGATAACGAAAGGTTGCTATGTTTGAAGATCAGAAAGCCCGAATCAAAAAAATAACCACACAATTGAGTTCGCTCCGGGGTTTTCTTTGACTTAGATGCCAAAGAACAGGAAGCAGTTGGGTTGCAATCAAAGACTGAAGACCCGGCATTTTGGAACGACAATGTCGGAGCCCAAAAGGTAATGCAAAAAATCAGCGGCCTCAAGGAATGGATTGATGGCTGGAAAGACTTGCAGCGAATTCTCTCCGATGCCGGTTCGATAGTTGAATTGGCTGAAGAGTCAAAGGAAGAATCGTTTGGCGCCGAGGTCGATAAGGATCTCGACAAAGTTGAAAAGGGAATTGGTGAGCTTGAATTCCGCAATATGCTCAGCGGGGCGGACGATGAACGCAATTGCATTCTGCTGATAAACTCCGGCGCCGGCGGAACTGAATCGCAGGATTGGGCTGAGATGCTGTTGCGCATGTACCTGCGCTGGTGCGAAAAAAAGGGATACAAGGTCACGCTCGTTGACAGACAGGATGGAGACGGGGCCGGAATCAAGAGCGCATCTGTCGAAGTGATTGGAAAGTTTGCTTACGGATATCTGAAAGCCGAGAATGGCGTGCATCGACTTGTTCGTATCTCGCCGTTTGACGCGAACGCACGACGGCATACATCGTTCGCCTCGGTGTTTGTGTATCCGGAAATGGATGATGATGTAGAGATCGAAATCAATCCGGCCGACCTAAAAGTAGACACATTCCGTTCAGGTGGCAAGGGCGGACAGAACGTTAACAAAGTCGAGACGGCGGTCCGCATCACTCACGTACCGAGCGGCATCGTCGTTGCATGCCAGCAGGAGAGGTCGCAGTTCCAGAATAAGGAGCGTGCCCTGAAGATGTTGAAATCGCAATTATATCAGAAGCGAAAAGAAGAGGAAGAAGCACGGCTCAGCGCAATTGAAAGTACGAAGAAGAAGATTGAATGGGGCAGCCAGATTCGCTCCTACGTATTTCATCCGTACAACATGGTGAAGGATCATCGAACGGATGTTGAAACAAGTGATGTACAGGGTGTGATGGATGGCGATCTGGACGACTTCATCAAAGGCTATCTGATGGAGTTTTAGGAAGAATGTCTTACACATCATTCATAGCGCGCCGTTATTTTCAGGCAGGCCGAAAAGGATTTCTTTCTTTCATCAGTACAATTGCCATTACCGGCGTTGCGCTTGGAACTGCCGCACTGATTATTGCCCTGTCTGTTCTCGGAGGATTTGAGAAAGAGATTACAGAAAAGGTTATAGGCTTTACGAGTCATGTTCAGATCAGCGGCTACCGCAACACATCTCTCCCGAATTATCTTGCCAACACGAAGCGCATCGAAGAAAGTTCTCCACTCGTAAAAACTGTTCAGCCCTTTCTTTCACGTGAAGCACTCATCCGATCAAGCGAATCTGTCGATGGTATTCTGCTGAAGGGAGTCGAACCATCAAAAGACATTTCAACAGTTCGAAAGTACATTGTCAGTGGAACGTATGACATCACAACGCCTGTGCAGGGAATGCCGCCTATCGTTGTCGGAAAAAAACTTGCCAGCCGCTTGATGATCTCGATCGGCGACAAGGTTTCCATCTTCGGCACCGGCAATGAGGGCGAGATCGGAACGATGCGCGTCATACAATTTCGTGTGGCTGGAATTTATGAAAGCGGTATGGCAGATTACGATGACATCTACGCGTTCACGTCGCTGAAAAATGCACAAGCCCTCTTTCGGTATGGTCAATCAGTATCCGGATACGACGTGATGCTGACGAACATTGACAGCGCCGATGTCGTTGCAGGCAATATCCAGGCATTGCTCGGCTATCCTCATTATGCGCGAACAGTTTTTCAAAACTATCGCAATCTTTTTAGCTGGATTGAATTGCAAAAGAAACCCATTCCGATAATTCTTGGACTCATTATCATTGTCGCGACAGTGAATATCATCGGAACCCTGCTCATGGTCGTTTTGGGGAAGACGAAGGAGATCGGCATCCTTAAATCTCTTGGAGCGACGAAGAAAGGAATCGTGAGTTTGTTTGTCCGGCAAGGTTTGTGGATCGGGATGATAGGAGTTCTTGCAGGCAATGTATTCGCCTTCACGGTGTGTTTTTTGGAGATGCGTTTTCGTTTTCTTTCGCTTCCCAGCGATATTTATTTCATGACCTCCGTGCCGATACTCTTGCGTCCCGAATTCTTTATCGTGGTATCAGCGGTGAGCATCGGGTTATGCTTTATTTGTTCCCTTATTCCTGCGTGGCTTGCGTCGCGCATAGATCCGATCCGTGCCATCAGATTTGCCTGAGAACAAATGAGCTTTGAAAAATTCATAGCGCGACGGTATATTCGCTCAAAACAGCAAACGTTATTCATCAACATTATCATGCTGGTGTCGCTCGCCGGAGTAACTGTTGGGGTCGCGGCCCTGATTATCGTCCTCTCTGTGTTCAACGGCTTTAATAAGGTTGTTACAGACGTTTTGGTGGGATTTGATCCGCATGTCAGAATTCTTCCGAACGAGGGAAAATCATTCCAACTCTCAGACACACTGAATAGCGCATTGCACGAGGCCGGTGTCCAAGGATGGTCGCCTTATGTGGAGAGTAAAGCGCTTCTGGTATCGAAAAACGGAAATCGTGTTGCCGTGGTAAAGGGTGTTGACGATTCGACAATCGGAACAGTCTCCGGAGTTCGCCAGGCTACTGTTGCAGGCAAATTTGATTTTGGGAATGACGGTTCAGGAATTGTAGTCGGACTGTCGCTGGCAGACAGGCTCGGGATTATTGTCGGCTCAGAGCTGACGATCGTTAGTCCGGTCGGGATTGATGCAATGATTGTTCAATACACAGAACCGGAAATGCGCAGATTCACCGTCACCGGAATTTACGACTCCCGCAATAAAGAATATGATACACATTATGCATTTATTTCAATCGATGTTGCCCGAAAGCTGTTTCAATTTCCAAAGACGGTCAGTGGAGTCGAGGTCCGCCTCAACAATATCAAAGAGGCGGAAAAAACAAAACTCTCATTGCACAATTTGCTGGGCGAAAAATATTCCGTTCTCTCATGGTACGATTTGCATAAAGATTTGTATTCCGTAATGAAGATAGAACGCTGGAGCGCATACATTATTCTTTGTCTCATTATCGGAGTTGCAACGTTCAACATGCTGGGATCACTAACGATGGGCGTGATTGAGAAGCGGAGGGATATTGGAATTCTAAAATCCCTGGGTGCAACAAACAAGAGCATACTGCGCCTGTTCATGTTTGAAGGATTGCTTGTCGGAACAGTAGGCACCGTGCTTGGTCTTAGTATTGGATTGGTGGTCTGCTATGTTCAGATTCACTACCAGCTCTTTCCGCTTGATCCGAACGTGTACATTATCCCGGCAATTCCTGTAGATGTCCGTTGGTCAGATTTTCTTGCAATCGGCTGTGCCTCGATGTTACTGTGCACACTGGCTGCCTTATATCCGGCACGCCGCGCAGCGCGGCTTACCCCGGTTGATGCTATTCGGTGGGAGTGACTATGATTCGTGCAAAGAACATAACTAAAGTGTACTCTGCGGGCGATGAACAAGGTAAGGCCCTTCATGTATTGCGCGGCATTAGCCTCGAGATTCAGGACGGGGAAATAATTGCCATCGTTGGTGCATCGGGAGTGGGCAAGAGCACGTTGCTTCATATTCTGGGAACGCTCGATCGCCCCACGGCTGGCAGCATTTTCTATGACGACGAAGATGTCTTTTCGTATTCAGATGAAAAACTTGCTCATTTCCGTAATCAGCACATTGGATTTATCTTTCAATTCCATCATCTGCTTCCTGAATTCTCTGTTCTTGAAAACGTTTGCATGCCCTCAATGATCGGGGGGAAAAAGATTGAGGATGTGAGAGATCGGGCAAAATCGTTGTTGAGCAGTGTAGGAGTTGAATCAAAAGCCTCCAGCCGTCCGTCGAATCTTTCCGGGGGCGAACAACAGCGTGTAGCCGTTGCTCGTGCCCTGATGAATTCTCCGAAAATAGTCTACGCGGATGAACCGACGGGCAATCTTGATACGGCGAACGCCCAACAACTTCACGATCTGATTTGGGACCTCAACAAAACACAGAACCAGACGTTTGTCATCGTCACTCATAACGAGAAGCTTGCACGTGAGGCACACCGTGTGGTGAAAGTGGTTGACGGAATCGTTGCAAGGAATAAAATAAATGATAAGTCGTAATTATTCACTTGACTATGATAGGGAAAACTGTAAATTAACGCATGACCTTACGACAGTTTCTCCCCTGACTGTTGTATATAAATGGTCAAGCCCGGCGTTCCCCCCAACGCTGGGCTTTTATTTTAGAAATGTTCTATTCGCACTTATTTGAGGATTTAATGGCAAAACCTGTTCGCAAAACCGAGAGCAAGCGGCGTGCTGCAAAGGATGACAAATTGCCGCTCATGAAAGAAAACTTCTACATTATCGGCGTTGGACTGATTGTAATTCTCGCGGGCTACCTTGCTTTGGCGAAAGGTCCCATCGAAGGATTCCTTCCTTTGGTTCTTGCGCCTATACTGCTCGTGCTTGGCTACTGCGTTATTATTCCTCTGGGAATTCTGTACAAAAAATCTTACCTTGGTGGTGAGAATAATCCTGGTTTAAAGAAGTAGCAACAGGTGTGTTCGACCGCGTAGCTCAGGGGTAGAGCATCTGCCTTTTAAGCAGAGGGTCGGTGGTTCGAGCCCACCCGCGGTCACAATTATTTCTATTTTTGCGGAAGTGGCGAAATTGGCAGACGCACCATCTTGAGGGGGTGGCGCCCACAAGGCATGCGGGTTCAAGTCCCGCCTTCCGCACTACCTCGATGCGACAGATTCGAGAATACAGCCCTCAATTATTATTTACAGTCCTCTCTGGTAAGGCGCGCAAGGTGGACGAATACAACAATCTTTTTCGTCCCGAATTCCTTCATTCTCGGGACTGCCTTCCTTCTTTCTGCAAGATCTCTCCGCACTATTCTTCGTGATTCTCCGTCGGGCTAAATATTTCATTCTCCTGCTTATTCTACTTACGCTAAACCTGCGGTCGGTGAATGCTGCCAATCCGAAGACAGTGCTCATTGTAGTCGAGGGATCGTCGGATCTAAAGAACCATGCCATAGGTGGCGGCCGTCAGCTTGCTACATTGTTGGGGCACTTCGACACCAAGACGACCATCAAGGGCGAGGATAAGTATGTGCCCGGAGAAATGAGAAATTTCGATTACGTCTTTTATTTTGGATTCAGCTTCCACCATACAATTCCACTACGTTTTACTGCAGATGTTCTTCAATCCACGCAGCCGATAGTAATATTGAATACCGGCATTGAAGACTTCTCTGCCCAAAGATCATTTCGCGACAAGTTCGGTTTCACTGTTCTGCGACTTGATACAACGAGTGTTTTTGAGATGGTAAAATTCAACGGCAAAACATTCGCCAAAGGCGATCAGAACCTGAACATCATCGAGGTGACAAAAGGTTCGCCTGTTAGGGTTCTTGCCACAACGTATTCATCGAAAACAAAAAAAGAACTTCCGTACATCGTGCAATCAAAGAATCTGATGTATATCGGCGATTCGCCGATGTCGTATGCGGGTGATAATGACCGGTATCTGCTGTTCGCTGATATGCTGCATGATATTTTGCACGAGCAGCATGAAGAGTCGCATTCCGCGCTGATTCGCATTGAAGATGTAACACCCATGGAGAATCCTGACAAGCTCCGCGATATTGCGGACGTTCTCGGGGCTCGCGGAATTCCTTTTCTGGTAGGAGTCGTTCCGTTTTATGTTGATCCGGGGGAAAACATTCGCCTTAGTCTTTCGGACAAGCCGGAAATTGTCGATGCCTTGAAGTACATGGTCGCCAATGGGGGCACAATCATCATGCATGGCGTGACTCATCAATACAAAGGCGTTACTGCGGCAGATTTTGAATTTTGGGATGAAGCCACAAACAAACCAATTCAAGGCGAAACAAAGGAGGGGATTGAGCGAAAACTCGAACTCGGGATCTCAGAATTCATGAAGAATGGTTTGTATCCGCTCATTTGGGAAACGCCCCATTATACTGCATCGTTTTTACTTTATCAGACCGTTCCCCAGTATTTCAGCACAGCCATGGAACAACGGCTCTCAATCGAAGATTTCGACTACAGTCAGTTTTTTCCCTACATCATCAATAAAGATCTTTTCGGGCAGAAAATAATGCCGGAGAACCTTGGCTACATTCCTCTTGACCCCGACATGATGAAAAGTCGCGGCTATGTGAAGGGACTGATTACAAATGCGCGAACCAATTTGATTGTGAGAGATGGATTTGCTTCAAATTTCTTTCACGCTTTCGTCAATTTGAATTTGTTGGAGGAGCTTGTTGACAGTATCCGCGGGTTGGGATACACGTATGTTGATGTGAAAGACTGGCCGATGTGGGTGAAGACGAAGGATCGCATTATCTTGAGCGGAAGCCAATCATATTCGCTGACTCTTGACGACCAATATCTCTCCGAGGCCTACTTCAACACGAATGGTGAGATCGTAAAACGAATCGTATCAGACCAGCGCATGAAAGGTAAGGTCGAACGGAATGTTGAGTTGGCACCGGGTGAATTTTATAAGGCAGAACCGACCGAGATGCGTGAACATACGCCGACGTTTGCCGAATCGGTCGTCAGGGACGCGAAGAAGCTCTACAGCAATGTATTCCGTTCGGCTGAGACATGGAAAGAAGCGCGCATTGCCATTATATGGAACCACTATGCACGTGGCGCCGCATTAAATGATCAAGCCTCGTTTGCATCGTTATTCCGAAGTGTCAATCTCCGCGTTGACACAATTTTCATCGGTCAGCAGATCGATCTCTCAAAATACAACCTGCTGGTTGTCCCCTTCAGTTCTGTCGATTCATTGCAGCAATCGGATTATGACAAGATCAGCAAATTTGTGGAGTCGGGGGGAAATCTAATCACTGATCAGAACAATTTTCTTGCGACTGATTTGGGAGTCAGGTTCAGTGACACACAGGTCAAGGTGCAGCGCATTCGGGATAAATATTTTCCGGATGAAAAAATTTCATGGCGTTATTCCGAATTGATCAGGAAGTTTGAGGCGGATGATGTCGAAGAGGTGTTTGCTGTTGATGAAGCGACAGAGGCACCGCTTGTTATCGGGAAGAAGTATGGAGCGGGCAAATTTATTTTTATCGGCTCACGGTTTGATCCGTATTCCGAAAAGGGCTACAGCTTGTATCCTTATTTATTGGAATATGTCCGAAAATATTTCATGATCGGGCCTGTGGTCAGGCGCGACCAGTTGGAAATGTATTTCGAACCCGGGCTGCGCCCCACCACTAGCATCGAGACGCTCATCAGGCAGTGGGTGGATCATGGCATCCGCGTTGTGCATGTTGCCGGCTGGCATGAATATCCGAAATACACATACGATTATGCCCGTCTTATCAATCTCGCTCATCGAAATGGCATTCTGGTGTATGCATGGCTGGAGCCTCCACAGATAAGCCAGAAGTTTTGGATTGCTCACCCGCAATGGCGTGAAAAGAATTACAAGAATGAAGATGTCCGGCCGTCGTGGCGCTATCCCGTTGCGCTGACAGAAAAAGCGTGCGTCGATACAATGGCGGAGATATACACACGCTTCCTCCAGCAATTCGATTGGGATGGTGTGAACCTGGCGGAATTGTATTTTGAGGCAGCACGGGGTTTCGAAGACCCAAAATATTTTACCCCGATGCATCCTTCCGCTCAGCGGGAAGTAAAGAAGAAATATGGAATTGATCTGAAGAGCATCTTTGATCCCGCTTCGCCATTTTTCTGGAAAGCAAATCCCGCAGTCAAAAATGCTATCGTTGAATATCGTGTAGGCGTCATTGCGGGAGTGTACGAGACCCTCTTGAAACGCTTCAAAGCTATCGAAGAATCGAAACCCGGCTTCCAGATCATTGTTACGGCGATGGATTCCTATGGTTCGCCCGAATTGCGTGAATATATTGCCGACGATATGAGCCGGATTATCGGGCTGCAGAAGAAGTATGGATTTTATCTCCAGGTAGAAGACCCGGAAAGCAAATGGTCGGACGAACCGATGCGTTATGTGCAGATCGGAAAACGATATGCAGAACTGTTGGGCTCGCGGGACAAACTTCTCTTGGACTTAAATATTCTCACATTCAGAAAGCCCGAAATCGTTACCCCATTTCCAACGTTGATGCAAACAGGAACGGAGAGTTTTGAACTCGTGCAGGCTGCGTCGCTCGGTGCGCCACGTGCTACCATCTACGCAGAAGGAAGCATTAATCCGCAGGACATGATTTTTCTTCCTTACGCGCTGGCGAGTCAGGTTACATACGTATCCACGCCGGACGGTTACACCATCAGTTCTCCGTATTCGTTTACGCTTAAGCTTCCCGAAGATCATACTGCCATCAAACTTAATGGCGTTCCGGTTTCATCATACCGGGAAAACATGTTTCTCATTCCGGCAGGCACGAACACGATCTCGACCGACGTAGATGAGACGACAAGCTTTTCCACGCATTCTCTTCAGACCCGCATCATGTCGATTAACGGCAACCTCTTATCGGTAGCGTATGGAATGAGAACTCTGTCGTTCCAATACGAAGCTGATACCCGTGTCCTTGTATCGATTAATCAAGAGCCGGCGCGTGTAAAGGTTGATGGGGCGGATTTTCAGTTTTCAGCTCTCAAAGGCAATGACTGTTACACGGTGATGTTGCCGTCCGGCCGGCACGAAGTCGAGATGACGGGTGGAGACACGTTTGCGTATGGAATCAATGTCACAAGCTTCTGGTCTTCAACGGCGATTGCAATCTTCGGAACGTTCGCCGTAATTCTTCTCGGAGTTATGTTTGTTGTTGTGCGGATTGTCCGCCAGCGAACGGCATGACAGTTTTTCAATTCACAGAATGAATATTGAATGTCAATACTTGAAGTAGATCTGAGCTTTCTCTTTGTTGTCGCGGTAATTCTTATTTGGTTTATGATTTTGTACCAATATGTCCTGACTGCTTTTGGATATTGGAATTACCTGAGGTCACGGAAGGAAAAGAAAACACTTGACGAGATGACGTTGGTCTATCCGACGTGCTCAATTCTTATTCCCGCGCATAATGAAGAAAAAGTTATTGCCGCTACTATTGAATCAATGCTCAAGCTGAACTATCCCGTCGACAAGCTCGAGATTATTGTCATCAATGATGGTTCGAAAGATTCGACGAAAGAGATTATCGAACGGTACGCCCGGCAGGATTCGAGGGTCGTGTTGTTTGATGTTCCTGCGGGACAAGGCGGGAAAGGGAAATCCCGTGCGTTGAACCTTGGCATTCAGCGGGCGCATGCAGATGTCATTGCGATTTATGATGCGGATAATACACCCGATTCCGAATCGCTGCGCTATCTTGTCGCGACGCTGGTTACGGACAAGGAGCTGGGCGCCGTTCTCGGGAAATTCCGAACTGTGAACAAAAATGTCAATCTGCTCACGCGCTTCATTAACATCGAGACGCTGAGTTTCCAGTCCATGCTGCAGGCCGGACGTTGGCAAATGCATAACATCGCGACGTTGCCCGGCACGAACTTCGTGATGTGGTCGTGGCTCATCAAGAAACTGAACGGTTGGGATGAGGAGGCGTTGACGGAAGACTCTGAACTAAGCATCAGGATTTATCAGGAAGGATACAAAATAAAATTCCTTCCCTTTGCCATTACGTATGAGCAGGAGCCTGAATCCTGGAAGGTTTGGATCAAGCAGCGTGTGCGGTGGGTACGGGGCAATAACTATGTTATCGGCAAATTTGTCAAACAAATTCCCCAATTCAAGAACAAGCGGCTAGCGTTCGATATACTATATACACTGGCGCTCTATTATGTTTTTTTTGCAGCCATCATAATTTCGGATGGGCTGTTTATCGTCGGTGCGCTCGGCCTTGTAAGTATTGCGCTGCCGGGGCCATACACGTTTGTGTGGGTAATGGCATTTGTATTATTCATTTTTGAAATTACGCTTGCCCTTTCGTTTGACGAGGAAGATACGTTCCGCAACGTAGGACTTATTGCGTTGATGTACTTCACGTATTGTCAGCTGTGGATTTACATAGTTGTAAAGGCATTGTGGGTTGAATACATAAAGAAAGAGAAAAGAACATGGGACAAAACAGTCCGGTTCGATATCAAAAAACCAGAGAAGATTGCGTCGTGAAAAAATATTTTATTGAGCTGCTGCTGCTCGGTCTCGCATCATTCACACCATGCATGGGTCAATTCTCCGGCTACATGTCCACGACCTACGGATACCATGGTAATCCGTTATACAATTCTCTCTCATCACCGGATAAGATCGCTCAATCATATCTTCAGCTCGGATATCAAAAGGAATACGATAGTTCAATTCTAAGCGTTGGATACGTCAACGGTCTCGTCCTCTTTAATAAATTTGCCGATAGAAATTATCTGGAACAGTCGTTCACCGCACGCTACTCAATAGTGTTTTGGAAGGACGAGGAGGAAGAAACTTCACCTGAGAAAAGCAATAACACGTTAGACGAGGAGAAGAGTGATGAAACAAATGTCACTGAGGCGGCGAACGATGTTCAAATTATCGCCGCTCCCCAATTAATAACGCCGAGCCAGTCCAAAAATATTATTCCATTTGAAGATTCAACGCACACATATCTTGACTTTGGGGGCAACGCCTCGGCACGCAATGACAAAGCGGTTCATGAAGAATTCGACAACCTTGGCGGAGAAGTATTTGCCGGGTACCGGATGATGCTGGGGGAAAATTATTTTCTCAGGATTACAAACTCGTTTGGCTATCGGAGCTATGTGAATGTGAGTGAGCTTTCCAATATTAGTGATGCATTGACTTTTCAGCTTGGGAATCGGACAGATAAAATATTGAATTACGGCGTTCAACTCGGTGGCGGCATCAGGCATTATACACAAGCTTCGTACGATACTGCTCGTTTTGAAGCGACGCGTTCGTTTGTGGAAAAAGCATCAGGCAAGGGGAAGCTTGGCGGTAAAATCAAAGTGCCCTCCGATAAAATTCTACTGACAAATTCCGGAACCGGCACAACATCGCAGCTTTCATTTGGCGGATTCATCACCGCATCATGGTCCGGTTCTTCGTTGGGCTGGTACACGGTTGTTCGCATTAATTCAAACACACCACCCCGGTACATCGCCCAGGTTTCCACAAACTCAACTTCTTCTGAAGATATCTATAATGATCATTTCAGCTATAGCGGACTCGAGTCCACGGTGAGCTATAAACAAAATCTTCCCTTGGGCGTTGCAGCATCAATTGTATTAGCGTTACAGAAGAAGACGTTCAACGCTCCGGCGTACGATCTCAGCGGGAATGAGATCGAACCAAAGCGAAAAGACTTGCGGGGCGGTATCGAAATCGGATTCTCCCGACCGTTCGATATCGGCAACGGTTTCGCCCTGGAGGTTTCTGTGGAAGGCGGGGTTCTGCGTAATAAATCCAATGATAACTATAGCGACTTCTCAACACTGAGCGCAGGTGTGGGGATTGGAATTGGATTCTAACAGAGGAATCTACAGATGAACTCCCCGTTCTTCGTGGTTGCCTCCCGGCTCCCTATCCTGGCAACAGCGTTACTTGCACTGTGCCTCTTCCCCTTCGTTTCGAATGCAGGCTGGTATTGGCAGCGTCCGGTGCCTCAGGGAAACACACTTCAGAAAGTCTCATTCTTCAATCAACATTTCGGTTATGCCGTAGGTGATTATGGAACGATGATGGCATCGACTGATGGCGGACGAACGTGGGAATTACAATTTGAAGGTGTAACCGACAATATCCGCGATGTTGCTGTTACAGATTCTCTTTCCGTGTGGCTTGCTGCCGACAATGGGGTAATCCTGCACACAACTAATGGCGGTTCAACGTGGGTTGAACAAAACAGCAACACGCTCAACGGACTCAATGCCATTTTCTTTCTAGATAACTTGAACGGTTGGGTATGCGGCGATGTTCGTACCATTCGCCGTACCACAAACGGCGGCGCAACGTGGATTTCGCAAAATCTTCCCGGAAGCCCGGATCAAGCAGGCATCAACACAATTACATTTGTTACGGCGAATGAAGGCTGGGCGGTCAGTTCCGCAGGCGTGGTGTATCACACAACAAACGGGGGAAGCAACTGGACCTCCCAAACAACACTGTCTGCTGCGGGCTTTCGAATAAAGTTTTCAAGTGCAACCGATGGCTTCATTGTCGGCTCCGGTGGTTCGATCTGGACAACAACGAACAGCGGCTCCACCTGGACAGCCCGGTCATCCGGAACATCACGCTCGTTGAACGACGTTTGCATTTTTTCATCGTCCGATATTTGGGCTGTGGGAGATAATGGCGTATTGTCTCATTCAACAAATGCTGGAGTCAGTTGGATGACGGATTCACTCGCAACATATGCATCCGTCAACGGAATTGCCAAAGTGCAGAATACGCTGGCTGCGGTTGGCGAATACGGTCTTATCGCACGCAAAGAATCCGGATTTTCATGGACGTTTGTGAACTCCGGCATTCACGGGCTGATCACTTCGGTCTCGTTCGCGAACAGTCTTGCCGGTGTTGCAGTCGGGTTGTACGGAGAAATTTTGCGCACAGCGGACGGAGGCGGAACCTGGATCGCGTACGAGAACGAAATCACCAGAGATGATTTTCATGGAAGCTTTTTCAACGGGTCCGGCAACGTGTGGATTGTGGGCGATGGTGGAGCCATCCTGCATTCTGCAAACGCCGGCGCGTCATGGGAAGTCCAATCCTCCGATGCTACCAACATCCTTACAGCCGTAACATTCGTGGATAATTATATCGGATGGGCGGTAGGATACGGGGGAACCGTTCTTCATACCACCGACGCAGGCGTCTCGTGGAGTGTCCAAACTGCATCGACTACTTCCGATTTGTTTGCAGTTAAGTTTGTTGATTCTCAAAACGGCTGGGCGGTTGGCGGATCGATCATTCATACAACCAATGGCGGAGTTACGTGGAGCAGCCAAACAAGCGGCACACCGGCAATTCTGTACTCGGTAGAATTTCTCGACGGCCAAAACGGATTTAGTGGAGGGCAAGACGGTGTTGTTCTTCACACAACAAACGGCGGGGCACAATGGGCTCCTTCATTTACGTCTTCAACAAGCACCGTCAGATCAATTGCGGCAAGTGGCTCGGGTTCTGTCCGGCTTGCAGGAGATAATGGGACTCTGTTGAATTCCACCGATATGGGCACTAGCTGGCTTGCCGACTTTTCTCTGACAGGCAATGCACTTTATTGCATAACAGTCCTGGACGATACTCATATGTGGATCGGTGGTTATAACGAATCAATCCTTGCGACGGCTTATGCAGGGCCAATAACGTCGACCCTGGTTGATGTTCGGTGCCTGCTGCAGGGTCCTTACAATAACGGACAACTGAACACAGCGTTGCGCGCTCGGGGAATTCTGTCTGCGCATTTTCCTTCCGTTAACATTCCAGCAAATGCCGTCGACAGTATCAATATTGAAATTCGGGATTCCGTTACGGCATCGAATGCTTCCGTCCGTCTGTTCCAACCTGCCTGGTTGTTGAAGGACGGATCAATCAGGAAATTCAGCGATACAACAAAGACGTGCGTTGAATATTCAGCGGGCGCCGGAAGTTTTTATGTTATTGTCCGCCAGCGAAATCACCTTTCTGTAATGAGCTCTTCCGCTCAATTTTTCGACGGCTCGACGTGCACCACCTATAAGTTTTCATATTCATCGCAAAGCGCATACGGGAATGGGGCCATGGCTGCGGTGGGCCCATTCTACGCCCTTTTTGCCGGCGACGTGAACGGATCGGGTATTATTTCCGCGGCTGATGGGAACATTGTTTTTTTATCAACTTCATCTGGCTTGTATTCAACTTCGGATACGAATCTGAGCGGTGATACGAATGCCGACGATGCGAATCTTGTGCTGACAAACCTCAACCGAACTTCTCAGGTTCCGTAACAACTCAATGCTTTTTAATTCTCTTCAGTTTCTTGTCTTCTTTTGCATTGTAACTGCTGCGTACTTTGCATTTCCACGACGTACGCGGTGGCCGCTTCTCCTTATCGCCAGCTGCTATTTTTATATGGTGCTGGTTCCAAGTTACATTCTCATTCTCTTCTTCTTGATTCTCGTCGATTACGCAGCCGGTATTTTTATCGAACAATCACAGGGCGTAAGGCGAAAGCTTATTCTCGTGCTGAGCCTGATTGCGAAT
>JBKJJX010000282.1:0-6641 GCA_046597825.1 Bacteroidota bacterium
CAAACGTAGTACGCAATCAGAACTTCCGGAATTAGCGAGGATTCTCAGGTCGATTGATGCAAAGGGTCGTGATACTTTGCAACATACAGATGAAGGACTGGATGACGAACGTGAGGCATCAATGTTGTACCTCTATCAACAATTGAAAAAAGAGAAGTGATGATAAATCGTATTCGGTCGCTGATCGCGGCACAAAAATACAATGAAGCACTTGAAATAATTGAGACCCAATTACTAAGCACTAAGGACCTCACAAAGGAAAAGGATGAAACAGAATATTCGGAATTACTGGGACTTCGAATCACGGCCAAAACGTTAGGTGGAACAACAGATCCTGTAATACGTGAAATGGTTCGGAAAGAGAAGTTCCCATCAGAACAAACATACCTCATTGATGACAAATATCCTGTAACTCTGGTAGAAAAGGACTTATTCCTATTCAAGTGCGATGCGATTATCAATACAATTCATTGTGACCGATTGTTTAATGTGTCTGATCGAAGCGCTACACTACAAATTGTGCGCGAGCTTGGTGAAGATTTTATTCGTAAGCAGTTGGATTCGAAACATGACTTTCGCAAAGGTGAGTTTGTCCTACTTCAACATCCGAACATGCTTTCGGCCCCGATTAGCTATCACATATTATGCTATGAAGGTCAGAAGGAAATTGATCTGGAAGCTTTGTCGAAAGGGTTGAGTGCAGTTCTAAGGGATAGTGAAAAAAGAGGGTTGAAAACCATTGGCTCTTTTCCACTTGGTTTTGGCTATGTAGCACAGTTTCCCGAATCAGAAAGAAATGGAGTTGCAAAGAGAATCGCCGATAAAGTAGCTGAGACAATCGTCAGTTTTTTATTGGCCCAGCCACGCAAATTCCCCCCTCACATTTACCTGAACGCTGCACGCTCCGATACATTTACTACACTCAATCGAGCAATGATGAGTTGGTCGACCGTTGATAGGGCCAAACTTAGCATATTGCAGAATCTCGAATCAAGACATCGTGCCTTGGTTGAAGATGCGTGTACAAGAGACACCAAATTTATTGAAACCTTAGAGAGAGTGAGTTACTCTGCGTTGGGAGAAAAGACCATATTGCTTCTCGGTGAAACAGGAGTCGGGAAAAGTTATCTGGCTGAGCGAATTCACAAGCTGAGTTCGAGATCATCTGGGCCATTCACGACGGTTAATTGCGCCCTGACAAAGGCGGACAACCTTGAGTCGTATCTGTTTGGTTGGAAGAAAGGGTCGTTCACATCCTCGACCGCCGATAACATGGGAAAAGTCAAATCGGCTGAAGGTGGTACACTGTTTCTTGATGAAATAGGATATGCTGACAAGAAAGTCCAGCAAAGTTTACTAACATTTCTGAGTACGGGTACCTATAACCGGTATAATGACCATGTTGATATTTCCGCAAATGTTCGTCTTATATTTGGCACAAATCAAGACTTAAGTGCTCAACTTGAGGAAGGATTGTTCTTGAATGATTTTTATGAAAGGATCGCCCAGATTGTTTTCGAAATTCCAGCATTAAGAAACAGACCAGATGATATTCCTCTATTCGTCGCGAAGATACTAGAGGAGATAAATGGGAATGAAAAGGAAGTTGGGATTGAGAAGGAAGCCATAGAATTGCTTAAGCAGTACCGCTGACCGGGGAATATCCGTCAACTTGGTTTCTATCTGGATAACCTGCATAGCGCGTGCCTGCAATCGCAGAAGGTATACCAAATTACTGTTGAAGCTGTGAAACATACTCCGCCGCGCGATGAATTGTATCGTCAAGCTGACCCAATGGAAGCTCTCGAATCACTATTTCGTAATCTCATTGCCAATTGGAATCCCGAAAGCGGCAAACTCATTCGCGACTATATTGAACCAATTATTGCAAAGGTGTATTTGCAAGATCTGAAATTAAACAAGACTGACGCAATGAAGGTGTTGGGCATAGACGGCACCCGAGGTGACAAATCCACTATCGACGAACGCTACAAGCGGTATTCAAAATTGAAAGAGACCTTCAACCCCAAATAGTACTGACCATCCACACTCCCTCAAATTCGAACTAGCTCGACCTAATTCGAAGTAGTTCGATAAACTTCCTGTTTTTTCTTCCAAGATCGCCAAATCCAAGCGAAATGAATCGCTTTTGTTTGGTATAGCCATTGCATTGCCCAGTTGTGTAAGAAGAATTTCTTTCGGTCACAATCTTGGAACACATAAATGAAGCCTCCCTCAATTGCCGGTTCGCTTAACCAATTCGCTTCTCGCCTCGCTGCGGGTGCATACGACGTACCGGTGTGGACTCGGCTACAAACGAAGTCCGCATACAAAATCCTACTGGTAAACTGCGTCATCATTCGAGGCGATCTCGTAACGCTCGACTTATGCAACGGAGTCGAAGCATCACTGACGATCTCACTGAAAGACCTGATAGACGTTGTTCCACTTGCAGATCGAAACAAAGAAAACTGTCTTCTTGAAAGATTTTCCCAATGAGAACGACGGACTGCAAATAGATGCAGACGATGAGATACAGGCAGCTGTTGAAAATCTCGAAGAACTGCTTGAAGCAGTACGAACCGACAGATAACAATGAACGCCGGACACATACGACGTGTAAAAAATGCAGGCAAGCCTGTGTCCGGTTCGCTTTCCCTAGCGGATGTAAATCTCTCGGTGAAGTATGATATGAAAGCCGGTCAACTTCGGATCCACGTAGACACGCAAGGTTCATTGACCAAAGCACATATCACAGTTGATGGTGAGCAATACACGAAAGGCGGTGAAGTCACAGGAACAAAACAAGTAGCTCCGGTGAAATATACCAAAGAGCACTTCCATGAGGTTGACGTTCTTATGCAACAAGGCTATGCAAAGATGAAAGCAATCGAAGAGGTAACGCAGAGGTTCGACTTCAATTTCAGTGACGAAGGATTCCGGAAACAGTACAACAAGCGACACGAAAACATAAAGGTGAGAAAAACCGGAACTGCAGTTCCACTTTGAGGAAGCGTTGTTCCTTCCATCTCACAAATGCAAATGGTAATCTGAGACACAATTAACAATGACACCCGATCAGGAACATATCGCAAATGACACACGATGCACCCAGTGCGGAGGTGCGTGTGTTCCTGCTTCGGTTGATGAAGAGATGGCCGGTAAGTATATGGAGTTGCTGGAGCAGGTGGCAGAGTCTGGTCTAATTTTTTCAGCGATTTCGTCAAAGGTCGATCGAGACAGGGTCATAGCAATCAACTACCTGCGCAAACATCATCGGCACCTTCGATTTGAACCGAGGCATCTTGATGAAATCCCAGCTGAGCTGAAACAAGAATGTCGTGTGCATATGGAGTATGTCCTGGGCTCCGATCCAGATGTCTTGGATAGGATTAAGGAAGTCTTCAAGGCACGTAAGAAATCAAGGGCGAAACATGAAAAAAGATTTTCTGTGGAAAGGTATTGACAAGGGGAAAATCCCCCCAGCTTATTGTAAGTGGATTGGTTGGGTAAGTGTCGAACACTTGCCCGTTCCGCTGAGCTTCGATGCTATAGACGATGCTCGGCGGACAAAGTGTGCAATACCAGGTTAGAAATGCGGCTCATACATAAGGAGAGGCAGATGACAATAGCATTCGTGAGGATTGGAAATGCGGTGGAGGAAATCGAACGGGGCAAGCAGCCTTGCTGCTATTCGCATGGTGAAGCGATGGTTCGGCGAATGTGGAGCCGCGGCCCACCATAGGAAATTGTTAAGAGACGTCTGAGAACGACACAACAAGAAAGGAGGTGAATACAAATGAATATGCTTCAGGTGAAGTTCCTTCCCAGTACTGCGAAGAACGAGGAAGATAGTAGTGCCGTTGATCTGCGTTCGGCGTTCGAAGCCATTGTCGAAGGGAAAGGGAAACTTGTGAAGTTCGAAGTTTCCAGTGGCATTGCATACCTGACCATCCAAGGTGATGAAGCTAAGAACGCTGTACGTGCGGAATTGGAGAAGGAAAATGCAGAAGTGAAGGAGGTTTCTGCGCTCAGCAGACAGCATGAGAGGAACAAGAAGCGCCAGAAGAAGTCTGATGAGGCAGTCATGCGGCACAAGAAGGATAAGGGAAAGACAGGAGAGGCCGGAGAAGTGTCGTAGCAAAATGAATCGGGAGCGGTACAAGCCGGCGTGCCGCGCTGATTCTAAACAATCCACAACAAAAAAAGGAGAAATATTATGCGAGTAATAGTTCAACGTGACCCTGACGACAGAATCGAAGGGGTCGCAATTGATGAGCAATTGTTGGATCGAGAACCTGGACCTGGTCTTGGCAATTCGTTCTATTCCTCGCCTTCACAGCTGGAAGGTGTAGAGGTTACGGATGATCTTGTCGGCGTGGGATTCAACGTCCAACGTGATCAGGCTGAAACTGATCCGGCCATTGCTGTCGATCAAATCTGGATCAAACCTGGCCCGACTATCGAATTCGATGCGTCGTTTCGGATTCGAGAGGAGAACTGGCCTAAAGTCATTTCGCATGAAACATACATGCGGATGATGAGGCGGAACGTACGTGATCGTCGCAGCGACACGTTTGGCAAACCTCGATTCGTCAACATCGAGGATTATCCGGGGACAGCGATAGTGGAGGCCCATTTTGTAGCCAGAGACAGTACGCGAGAACTCGGTCTGTACTTCTTGGAAATCGATTCACTTTTCAGGAAAGCACAGACTGAAGTCGATGCAGTTGTCGGCAACATAGCTCAAGAGCTTATTGCTGATGAGCTGATCTAACTCCCACCACTACTATACTGCTCAGGGCCCGAGCGGTGTAGGAACTGGTGCAAACAAACTCTTAATGAAAAGGATACAAACTATTATGCAAGTATCATCAACTCAAAACAAATACGGCGAGACATATCGCCTGATAATCAACGGCAGATCTCTGCACAAAATACATGCGAATACTTTCGAAGCGAATTTGAGCGATGTTTCTGACGTCGAACTAAAAGACCTTCCGCTCAATGTTAATCTTTACTTCTTGAATCCTCACGAAATTACCATCAGTGCAGGAACAATATCGTCACTTGGTTCAGGGGGAGCGGTTGTTGTTGCCAAATATGACCAGTGTCCCGAAACACTAAAGACCCGTGTCTCCTTTGATACCTACGTACACGCAGCTGATCTCCTGATACAAAGAAAAGCGGATAGCAGCTCCAGTGTCCGTTATCTCGGAATTGTTCCGAGAAAAGACACTGATCATCTTGCCACTGTGTGCGAATTTACTGTCGAAGCGACTACGGTCGGAGAAGCGTGTGAATTGGCGGTTCGCTGGTACGACGAAATCCAAGCCCGACTTGATCAGATGAGTAGTGGGGTCGAGGATTTTCCTACCTCAGCCGCCCACTAAGGGAATGGATCGACGGTATCCGATTTATCGAAAGTTGATACTACAATTCTGCATGGCCGTCCGCGGCGGCTGTGTGGGTGTAAAGAATCCAAATGAAAACGAATAATCGACATACAATGGATTGGCGTATCGGTCTATCGCAGGATGCAGCATGGCAACGATAATCCGACGCCGTGACAACTACTCTATAGTGGAGCGTCTGAACGGTAAGCAGAAATGGCGGAGTCTGCACACTGACATGTTTTGTGTTGCGGTCAAGCATTCTGCGGAAGATTTGAAGCGAAGCCGTATGTCGAAGATGCGGACGATTACTGCATTTCTGGATGAATTGGTAGCCTACCTGAAAGCCAATGTTGCTGCAGCGACACAAGAACTCTATTCCAATTCTCTGCGAAAACTTGCGCAAGTCATTGGTGATAAGCCGATCAAGGCATTGCACATTCTCGATGTCGAAAGGTTTAAGGTGGAACGTTTGAAGCAAGTATCTCCCGTACGCGTAAATATTGAGTTGCGCACACTTAGGGCAGCTTTCAACATCGCAGTGAATTGGGGCATCGTAGCCGAAAATATTTTTAAGCGTGTAAAGCTGTTGCGCGTTCCCTTTAAGGATCCGGTCTTCATGACCAAAGACGAAGCGATTCGATTACTTGCTGTAATTCGGAATAATGAATTTTTGACGTTGGTACTCGTTGCGTTGATGACCATGATGCGGCGGGGTGAAATAATAAACTTGACTTGGGATGATCTGAATTTCGATCGGGGCACAATCCACATTAGAAACAAAACGGACTTTAATGTGAAGGCCAACAAACCCCGAGTGATCCCCATGAGCGAGGCTGTGCAGCGGTTGCTTGACGGTAAGCGACGACGTGGCGATTATGTCTTCACGGATGACGATGGAAAGAAGTTTGATGGTGGTTTTGTCAGCAGGAAATTCAAAGAGTATGTCCGAAAGGTTGGGTTGAGCGAGGAGTTACATTTTCATTCACTGCGTCATACAGGCGCCTCGTGGTTGGTTCAACAATCGGTTCCGTTATTCCATGTTCAGAAGTTGCTCGGGCATTCATCACAGGTCACGACGCAAATTTATTCTCATCTCGCTGATGAACACCTGCGTGGTGCAATCGATAAGATTCAGTTTCAGATGCCTCAGATGCTGACTTGACTCGAACGCCACAATGTCTTATGTTGAAAATACAATTCACGAGAGTGTTGCTTTCGGTACTGCTAACAGATTGCTAACACAGT
>JBKJJX010000011.1:0-9905 GCA_046597825.1 Bacteroidota bacterium
AGGTCGTCTACCGGAAAGAACTGCTCCAGCTTATCGACAAGCGAACGCAAACAATCAACAACATAACGCTCGGCCTCGGACTTCTGATCAGCCTTTCGGCAATCCTTCTTGTTTCAAATACAATCCGGCTTGCCATCTACGCAAAGCGAAAGTTAATACGCACGATGGAGCTGGTGGGGGCCACATATGCGTTCATCCGTCTTCCCTTTTTAGTAGAGGGAGTGATTCAAGGAATTTTCGGCGGCTTGCTTGCCTCGTTATTGTTGTATGGCGTGTTGGAGTATACTGCGCGGCTCCTCGCAACCGACTTCTCATCGTACATACATATGCCTGCGTCATTCTATCTGATCGTGATTGCGGCGGGAACGTTACTGGGATTGGTCGGAGCTGTAATTTCTATCGTGCGGTTCATGCGGACAGGCGACAGATAATCCATTGGGAACGTTTCGTGTTTTCGACTCACGTATTGATTGCATCTTGCACTAATTCCATTTCTTTCTTAGGTTATTCCAGTCGCTTTTGACTCCCCAATTGCTCCTTACTATGTTCTTCCTTTTCGAATTCCAGAGTTCCATCTTGTAGAAAGAATTTCAATGAGTAAGTCTCCATCATTTCTTAATTCAACTGTCGGCAGAAAAGTAATTGTCGCACTCTCGGGTTTGTTCCTCTGCAGCTTTCTTGTTCTGCATCTATATATAAACCTCTTTGCTTTAAAAGCAGATGCCGGCGCTACAGAGGGCGAGTTCAATACGTACGCCCATTTCATGGCGACGTATCCGCTTCTCCGGCCTTTGGAATGGATTCTGTTCGGTGGATTTTTGCTGCACGCTATTCTTGGTATTGTGCTGGCAATAAAAAACCGCCTAGCTCGCCCTGTCCGATATGAAGTAAACAACGCGAACGAGAACAGTTCGTGGATCTCGCGCCTCTCGTGGCTCACCGGTATTTTCGTTGGAGTATTTCTCGTCGTTCACATCAACACCTTCTTTGTGCAGTCGCGTTTCTTCGACGACCGCCCGATGGTCAGGCTGATTGAAGACGCCTTTCGCAGCCGGACGTATGTACTTTTTTATATGATTGCCCTTGTTTTCCTTGCGCTTCATTTGAAGCACGGTATCCAATCGGCATTTCAGACTCTTGGACTTCGTGTCGGCAAGTATCAGAACCTCATTGAAGCCGTCGGGGTTATCTTCTGGCTCATTATCCCGATTGGCTTTGCTCTTATTCCATTGTATTTCCTTTTTGCAAACAAATAGAATCTCATGGCACTCAATTCAAAAATTCCCGACGGTCCGATCCAACAGAAGTGGGACTCGCATCGCTTTAATATGAAGCTGGTGAATCCCGCCAACAAACGGAAGTATCACGTTATCGTGGTCGGCACCGGACTTGCCGGCGCATCCGCAGCGGCTTCGCTGGCCGAACTTGGCTACAATGTTACGTCGCTCTGCTATCATGAATCGCCGCGGCGCGCACACAGTATTGCGGCACAGGGCGGCATCAATGCTCCAAAAAATTATCCGAACGATGGCGACAGTATCTGGCGCCTGTTTTATGACACCGTCAAAGGCGGCGATTACCGCTCACGCGAAGCAAATGTGTACCGTCTCGCGCAAGTCAGCGGCAGCATCATCGACCAATGCGTTGCGCAGGGCGTCCCGTTCGCCCGCGAGTATGGCGGTTTGCTGGACAACCGCTCGTTTGGAGGAGCGCAGGTTTCGCGAACGTTCTACGCGCGCGGACAAACGGGCCAGCAGCTTTTGCTCGGCGCGTACTCAGCTCTCTCCCGCCAGATCGGAATGGGCACAGTGAAATTTTACGAGCGCCGCGAGATGCTTGACCTCGTGGTGATCGACGGACAAGCGCGGGGGATCGTTGCGCGCAATTTGATAACCGGAAAATTTGAATCATATGTGGGCGACGCGGTTATTCTCGCAACCGGCGGATACGGAAATGTATTCTTCCTTTCAACCAACGCAATGATGTGCAACGCAACAGCAACATGGCGTGCACACAAGCGCGGTGCATTCTTCGGCAACCCATGCTTCACGCAAATCCATCCGACGTGTATTCCAGTTTCGAGTGAACACCAATCGAAGCTGACGTTGATGAGCGAGAGCCTGCGCAACAGCGGACGCATCTGGGTTCCGAAAGCAAAAGGCGACAAGCGTCATCCGAACGACATTCCCGAAGCAGAACGCGATTATTATCTCGAGCGCATGTACCCGTCATTCGGCAATCTCGTTCCCCGTGATGTTGCATCGCGGCGCGCAAAAGATATGTGCGACAAGGGACATGGCGTCGGTGCAACGGGACTTGCCGTGTATCTCGACTTCAGTTCAACAATTCAGCGGCTTGGCAAGGAATGGGTGGAGGAGAAATACGGCAACCTGTTCGATATGTATAAACAGATTACGGGTGAAAATGCCTACGAACAGCCGATGCGTATCTATCCCGCAGTGCATTACACAATGGGCGGGTTGTGGGTCGATTACAATCTGATGAGCACGATTCCGGGCTTGTTCGTATTGGGTGAAGCCAACTTCTCCGATCACGGCGCGAACCGTCTCGGGGCAAGCGCGTTGATGCAGGGACTTGCGGACGGCTACTTCGTAATCCCGTACACGATCGGTGATTATCTTGCATCAGGAAAATTCCCGAAAGTCGAAACGAATCACGCAGCGTTCAAGGATATTGAAGGCGAGCTTTCATCGACCACAAACAAATTGATGTCCGTAAGAGGAAAGAAGCCGGTCGATGAAATCCACAAACATCTCGGAAAGATTATGTGGAATAATTGCGGCATGGCGCGCACTGATGCCGGATTGAAAGAGGCGTTACAGGAAATCCCAAAACTGCGCGAAGAATTCTGGAACAATGTGATGATTCCGGGAAGCGCCGACACGTTCAACCAGGAATTGGAAAAAGCTCATCGCGTTGCCGATTTCCTTGAGCTTGCCGAGCTCATGTGTGTCGATGCGCTGCAACGTGCCGAATCCTGCGGCGGACATTTCCGCGAAGAATCTCAAACGGAAGACGGAGAGGCAAAACGTGACGACGAGAAATTTTCATACGTCGCTGCATGGGAATACAAAGGCAAAGCAAGTTCCGAGCAATTGCATAAAGAGCCGCTCGAGTTCGAGTACGTACACCCGAGTCAGAGAAGTTATAAGTAAAAGGATTATACCGAATGTCAGAACAATCAATGACCGTCACGCTTAAAGTCTGGCGGCAAAAAAACAGAGAGTCAAAAGGTCAATTCGCAACGTACACGGTCGCGGGCATTTCCTCCGACATGTCCTTTCTTGAGATGATGGACGTGCTGAACCTTCAGCTTGTCGCAAAAGGCGAAGATACGGTTGCATTCGATCATGATTGCCGCGAGGGAATCTGCGGCACATGCAGCCTGTACATCAACGGACGGGCACATGGCCCGTTACGTGGCGTCACTGCATGTCAATTGCATATGCGGTCGTTCAAGGACGGCGATACAATTGTCATCGAGCCATGGCGGGCAAAGTCGTTTCCCGTCATCAAGGATCTTGTTGTTGATCGTTCATCGTTCGAACGCATCATGCAAGCCGGCGGATTCGTTTCAGTCAAAACGGGCGGCACACCGGACGGCAACGCGATTCCTATCCCGAAGCCCCTCGCCGATGAAGCGTTCGACGCGGCTGCATGCATCGGATGCGGCGCTTGTGTGGCGGCGTGCAAGAATAGTTCCGCAATGTTATTTGTCAGTGCAAAAGTTTCTCAGCTTGCCTTACTCCCCCAAGGGCAAGCTGAGCGAACGCAACGCGTTCAGGCAATGGTTGCACAAATGGATGAAGAAGGATTCGGCGCCTGCTCCAACACCTACGCGTGCGAAGCAGAGTGCCCGAAACTTATTTCTGTCGAACACATTGCTCGGTTGAACAGAGAGTATCTGCGCGCAAATCTTCTTCCTGTACGTGAATCATCCGGCGGTGGCGGAGCCGGGTAAGTGGATTTCACTTCCGCTACAATCATCAGGGACACCTTGAACAAATCAGGATGTCCCTGTTACTTTTTGTGCCATGAATAAACAACGCTCCATCCTCTTCGTTTCACTTCTCCTCTGCGTCCTAGCCCGCGGTTGGGTTTGGTATGCGAGTAATACAACACTCGAGGACGCGCTCATCACGTTCCGGTACGTCGACAATATTGTTGCGGGCGAAGGTTTTGTGTTCAACAAAGGCGAACATGTACTTGGCACCACAACTCCTTTGTGGACACTTCTCCTTTCTGCGACTTCACGGCTCGGAGGGAATGTAATTGTCGCGAGCAAAGTCCTCGGCATTATTCTCGACTCTGCAACACTTTTTCTCATGTTTTCAATTCTCGTGCCCTTCAGTGCCGGCGCCTTCATGATTTTTGCCGCACTGTTTGTCTCGTCCCCATTTATTGCGCCGATAGCAGTCTCCGGCATGGAGACATCATTAGTCCTGGTTGCTATGACGCTGGCATACTTCGGCTTCATGAGGAAAAATATCTGGTTTGCCATCGGCATTGCTGTGCTTCTTCTGACAAGAATAGATGGAGGGATTTTCACGGGCATTCTGTTCGTGTTCAGTTTCTTCAGAGACAAAAAGTGGACTGCACATCAAATTCTTATTGCGGCCTTGATAACATTGCCCTGGTTTGTTTTCTCGCAGATATACTTTGGCAATCTGGTGCCACAAAGCGCACTCGCCAAAACATCTATTTATAATTTTGATTTCATCACAACAATTCAACCTATTCTTGCCCAGTTCACGCCGTTCACGGAAACAACACCGCTCAAAATTCTGGCGAAGAGTATGTTATTCGGGCTTATAGTGTTCGGAAGCGTTCTGACGTTCCGCAGGTTCAGGGGGTTCCTGCCTCTTGCTCTTTTCTTTATCGTCTACTGTCTCGCCCTTGGGTGTTCCGGTGTCCTGATCTTCCGATGGTATTTAACACCGGCAATCTTCGCATCGTACATTCTCATTGCGCTCGGAACGTCGTCCTTACCGGAGGCAATTCCGCGTATCTCCTCTGCCCAAAAAAATATTGTGACGGCGCTTGCTGCATTGACGATCCTGATCGTGCACACAACTCTGCTTCAGGCACGTATCAAGTCGCTAACCCAGTTGCAGCAATTCGAAGTGCACGTCAGAAAAGAAATCGGGATTTGGCTTAAGGGAAACGCAACCAAAGGCTCCGTAGTCTTTCTGGAACCTCTCGGATACATCGGCTATTACGCGGGAACGGATTTGGTGATAAGGGATGAAATCGGGTTGGTGGCGCCGCAAGTTCTTCAGTACCGCTTGATGGGAGACGGCTGGTACGTGCCCTGCCTGAAAGCATTGCGGCCCAATTATATTGTGCAGTATGCGCATGCGATGAAGACCAATGCTTCGGAAGGAACGGGACAAAAACTTTTCAGCTCCGCAGAAGATAAGCAGTGGTTCGACCAGCATTTCGGCGAGGTAAAGAGGTTCGATGCCCGCAAGGACTATCCTTCTCTCGAAGAAAAAGAAAAGCTATACATTATCTTCAGCGAAAGATGATCTTGCCTTGCCTCGCACGGGAATAAACCGTACGTTTGAACCATCGAATCGCACACATTCATTACCGTCTAGGATTGTTATCGCATCCCCCATGCTCGAACGCGAAACCGAACTCATCAGACAAATTATTCTCGAATCGACAATCGGCGGACGAAGTTCGATTAGGCTGAATGAAGTAATCGCTTCTCCGTTGCCACGTGGCGTCAAATCCTTCATGTCCGCAGCCGTCGCGGAGCTTCTCGAAGCTGAATTCAATCAATCCTCCTCCTTCTCGCGCATAACAAAGAACACGAATGATCTCGTCTTGCCGGACCGGGCTGTTTTGAACGCTTTTGCAATGGAATACGTTCTTGAGCGGGATGAATTCATTAAACTCGCCGAAGATGCAGTTCACTTCCTTGAAAATTATTTATGCCGGCCGCAGTGGACGCTGACACAAATGTTGTTTGCGAATGAAGCTGCGGTCTCGCTGGAGACGATGGCGAAAACATTCGCCCGCACTACCGACTATTCATATTACGGCGGTCTTGCCCAGCGGTATGCGCAGCGGAATGGATGGACAACGATAACACGGGATCAGTTTGAGCACCTGATTGCCCGCATTGACGAAGAGATTGTAAAGCAGCATTCGCCGAAACAAATCGCTTTGCTCGCACAGCCGATTTTCGATTATTTGCTTTTCGGAAATATTTCGATGACCCGTCCGGTTCCTCTTGCGGCAATTCTTCTTTTCTATGAGGATAAAAAACTCGCGGCGTTGAAGGACTATATCGAGCGGATTTGTCACGTCCGTTCCCGCACGCAGATTTCAATGGGTGAACTCATCGAGATCATTGAGGACCTCCATCATGTCGAGTCGACAGTAAAGGACGATGTGCAGAAATCAGAGAACGCTATTTTCGCTGCACGAGAGACAGAACAACCGGCGACTCAGGAAGTTGATTCGGAACAAATTAAAGAACCATCGACCTCCCAGTCAGATTCTCTTTCTGAAACCGGGCAACAAGTCGAATCTGTTGTATCTGCAGAACAAACAAGAGAAGAATTGCAACCGGCTGAAGCAGAATCAGTGGATGCGAATAGTGAAATGAATTCCGATCGATCTCCCGAAACGCCGATGGTCGTTGTACCGGAAAATGATACTCCTGAAGTAGAAGGCCGCCCCGACGATGAGATCAAAAACACTGAAGCCCTTGTTGCATATGCAGCAGAGCGAGAGACTCAGCGGCACGCACTATTCCTTACATTTCCTGATCGACCGGTGAAGAGCGTTCACTCTTCCGATCTCCCGCCTATCGAACAGGTACTTTCAGATCTTCAGCAGGAGAAATTCGAAGAAATAATTTTTGGGAACAATCCGGAACACTGCCGCGCATTTCTCACATCGATCAACAACACTTCAACATGGGCAGAAGCACAGCTTCTTCTCAGGAAGTTATTTGAAATGAGAAACCTGAACATCCTTTCGCAGGACGTCGTTGAGTTCACCGACGTGATGCATGCCCGCTATTACACTGAACTGAAGCCCGCCGAATGAAGTTTATCGATTTTGCGCGTATCTATGTGAAAGGCGGCGATGGTGGCGCGGGTACAATGAGCTTTCGCCGCGAAAAATTTGTGCCGAAAGGCGGGCCGGACGGCGGTAATGGCGGCCGGGGCGGCAGCGTCATTCTCCATGCAAACGCACATCTCAACACTCTCCTGGATTTCCAATTCAAAAAACAATTCAAAGCCGAGCGCGGCGCGCACGGACTTGGCTCGAATAAATCCGGAAAAAGCGGCGAGGACATGATCATCGATGTACCGGTCGGAACAATTATCCGGGATATCAATACCGAAGAAATCCTGGGGGACCTTTCCAACAACGGCGACAAGTTGGTTGTCGCACGCGGGGGAGTTGGCGGCCGCGGCAATGGAGAGTTTGCAACCTCAACGAACCAGGCACCGCGTCAGTACGAGATCGGCGAACCGGGTGTGGAGCGCGAGCTCGAACTTGAACTGAAGCTTCTGGCGGATGTCGGGCTGGTCGGCTTTCCAAACTCGGGAAAGTCCACGCTCATCTCGGTTATCTCCGCTGCAAAACCAAAGATTGCTGATTATCCTTTTACGACGCTCGTTCCGAATCTCGGCATCGTCCGTATTGATGCGGGGGCAAGCTTTGTTGTCGCCGATATCCCCGGACTTATCGAGGGCGCGCATGAAGGCAAAGGACTCGGCGTTCAATTCCTGCGTCACGTCGAACGCACAAAAGTTCTCGTCTTCATGCTGGATGGAACAAGCACAAACATCAAAGCCGATTTCAAAATTCTTCAACGGGAACTGAAGCTCTTCAACAAAGATCTTCCCAAAAAGCCCACCATCATCGCAATAACAAAAATTGACATCGTCGATGGAGACAAGCTGAAGGAGTACAAGAAGATCCGGTTTTCCGGAAAGAATCCTTCGGACAAGGGAATACCGACGTTCTTGATTTCCGCTGTCGCGAGAAAAGGAACCGATGAACTTGTTGCAGAAATGTGGAAGCACGTCGCTGTTCATCAGCTACCGGTGGAAACACCACTGCCGCAAACCCCGCGGGAAATCCGGACTGCACGCGAGAAAGCACGAAGCCGCAAACCACCGCGTAACCGTCGCAGGGATTGGGAATAATTGTGGCGCCCCTGTTTGTAAACCGCTCGCCACTCACGCTTCGCCGGACAATCATTGTTCTCTCTTCTCTTACACTTCTTCTCATCGCTGTATCCGTTCTTGGTCTTTCAATCGGAAGCGTATCGATTCCATTCCACACAGTCGTTGATTCATTTATCGACCGGGGAGCTGTTCAGGAAACCGAGTTGTCAATCCTCTTTGATATTCGCGTGCCGAGATTGATTCTCGCAATGGTGGTTGGCGCCGGACTTTCGATCGCCGGTGTTGTGTTTCAGGCGTTGCTGCGCAATCCGCTTGCGGAGCCATACATTCTGGGAATCTCCAGCGGCGGTACAGTTGGAGCAATCATCGCAATCGGGTTATCGTTGGGCGCAAGTGCATTCACAACTCCGCTCGCTTCACTTGTGGGATCGCTGCTTGTCATGGTGCTTGTCTATTCGCTGGCACATCGACGAGGACAACTCGACACAAACACGCTGCTGCTTGCCGGGGTTATGGTCGGAGCGTTTTTCAATGCTGCAGTTCTCCTGATCATCGCGGTCTTCAACCAGGAACTGCGCAATGCATTTTTATGGTTGATGGGAAACTTCAGCGGCGCGAACATGGAATCTCTTGCGGTGGTCACTCCCGCAGTGTTGCTCGCATCAGCCTTCCTCCTCTTCCAATCAAAGAACTACAACCTGATTGCCACCGGCGATGAGACTGCGTTGCAGCTTGGCATTGAAGTGAAGACAGTGAAGCGGGTTTCATATTTTCTTGCGTCGCTTATTACAGGACTGGTGGTCTCTGTCAGCGGCGTGATTGGATTTGTGGGGCTGATCATTCCGCATATGTGCAGAATGTTGTTCGGTCCCGACCATCGGTTGCTGGTTCCGGCCTCCATGCTGATGGGCGCGAGTTTCATGATTGTTGCAGACCTTCTGGCGCGAACACTTTTGGCGCCAACTGAAATTCCTGTCGGCGCTGTCACTGCTGCAATTGGCGCTCCGTTGTTTGTGTATTTGTTGAAGAAGACGTAACTCAATAGGTCGCTCCTGACGGAGCTTGTATAATCGACCCGTGTTGAAATATCTACAAACAGAACCGCACCTACGGTGCTTTTTTTTGGTCTACGTTTATCAGGAAGCGCCGATAGGGGCGATCTCTTTGCAGAACACAACAAACAGAACCGCACCTACGGTGCTTTTTTTGGTTTACGTTTATCAGGAAGCTCCGATAGGGGCGACCTCTTTGCAGAACACAACAAACACAGAACCGCACCTACGGTGCTTTTTTTGGTTTACGTTTATCAGGAAGCCCCGATAGGGGCGGCCTCCGTGTAGTAGCGCAAAAACAAAAAAACATAAAGCACAAGCTCCAGCGGAGCGTCCTATTCTGAATATCGTTGAACAGCTTACGTGGTTGGAAAACTATTGCGGTTTCTTTGGCGGGTAGAGTTTGGTGAGCTTTCCGTTTTGCATAACGACGACGTATTGACCTTTTGCATGATGTTCGGCAATTGCTTGTCGCACAGCTTTCGTTGCAGATGCCGTAATGCGCTGACCTAATTTTCTCAGTTCTTCTCTTGTCATGATTTCCTCATAATTTCACTTCTGCGTTGATGAACTCCTGGCATTCGAGAATTTCCGGAAGAATTGTTTTCGATGCAGTCGTCTTCCCCGCCCCGTTGCAACCGCCAATGATAAATATTTTAGGCATGAATAATCC
>JBKJJX010000155.1:0-11236 GCA_046597825.1 Bacteroidota bacterium
CGTTTCTCCACGCTGGAACAATGCCGAGCCATGCGTACGCGGAAGAATACCAACTTCAATCGCGATGGGACGAATATCTGTAAGGCCGCGGCCATCAAGCCGCTTTCCATCCCTCAGAATCATCTCGCGCATCTCAACATATTCCATTTCATGCACAGCTTCGGCAATTGCTTTCTCCTGCTCTGGAAACTTTTCTGCAAGCGCTGCCTGCGTCTCCTTGTAGATGGTTTCAGTACGCGCAGCACGTTCCTCTTTCAGCATTGGAGTTTTGGCAAGCGTTGCCACTTTATCGCCAACAACTTCTTTAATAGCATTCAACAACTCGGTATTCACAGTAGATTCAGCCGGCGTTCTTTTCACACGTCCGACCTGCTTCACCAGTTCAAGCTGCACTGCGCAGAGTTGCTTGATGTTCTCATGGGCAAATTCAAGTGCGGCAAGCATATCCTGTTCTGAGATTTCCTTTGCTTCACCTTCCACCATCAAGATCGAATCGGCAGTGCCTGCAACCGTTACATCCATGTCGCTCTTTTTTAATTCTGTAAATGTCGGGTTCACGACAAACTGTCCGTCGATGCGCCCGACACGCACTTCACCGGTTGGTCCTTCGAACGGAATGTCCGACAACGCCAGCGCTGCAGAAGCCGCGACAGCGCCAACGACATCGCCATCGTGTTCCTGATCCGAAGAATAGACAGTCACAATAACCTGGGTCTCGCACCGGAACCAATCGGGGAACATCGGGCGAATCGGACGATCAATGAGGCGCGCAGAGAGAATTTCTTTTTCGGACGGTCTCGCTTCGCGCTTGAAGAATCCGCCCGGAATTTTTCCTGCAGATGCGGCCTTCTCACGGTATTCGACCTGAAGGGGAAAATAGTCCAGGCCTTCTTTCTCTTTCTTCGCGGCCACCACGGTTGCCAGCACCATGGTATCTCCGTAACGCGCCATCACGGCGCCATCGGCTTGCTTTGCAAAGCGTCCGGTTTCAAGTGAGAATACTTTTCCACCAATCGAAATTTCTTGGGTGATTTTCATACAGCGTCTGCTTTCTATTTAAATGAGAATTATTTTCTGATATTCAGGTCCGCAATCACTTTGCGGTATCGCTCGATATTTTTTTCCTGGAGATAATCGAGCAGGCGGCGGCGTTTGCCGACCATTCGGAGCAACCCGACACGTGAGTGATGATCTTTCTTGAACTTGTCAAAATGCGGTGCAAGATCGTTGATGCGCGCTGTGAGAATGGCAATCTGTACTTCGGGAATGCCGGTATCTTGCGCAGACTTGCCGTACTTCTTGATAAGGTCCGCCTTCATTTCTTTTGTTAATGCCATGAAAAAACTCCTCAGTTTTGTTTTGTTGGTATTATCCGTTTACATACTCAGCAATGTGTTTGAGCGATGCCGCTTTGTCTTCGCTTAATTGGGTTACTAATTCCTGCAGGGACGCAAATTTCTGTTCATCTCTCAATCGTTTCAGAAACGAAATCACCGGCCGGCGTCCATAAATATCCTGTGCAAAGTCGAACAGGTGAACCTCGATTGTTTGCTTCGTGCCTTCTCTCACTGTGGGCCGCGTGCCGATATTCATCATCCCGAAATATTGTTTTGAATCCAACTGCACGCCCACGAGATACACACCTTTTGCCGGAATTAACTTCTTCGCAGTATCCGGCTCGATGTTCGCCGTCGGGTATCCAATCGTTCGTCCCCGGCCATCTCCCGCTACAACTGTTCCTTGCAACTGGTAATCACGTCCAAGAAATTTCTTTGCACGTTGGATGTCGCCGGCATCAAGCGCCTTTCGCACTTGCGTACTGCTGACTACTTCGCCGTCAACGGTATATTGTTGGAGTGCGAAAACCGAGAATCCGAATTCCTGACCCAAATGGACAAGATCTTCTGTGGTTCCCTCACGATTACGCCCGAACATATGATCGTATCCAACGACAACTTCGCTGACTCCAATCCCCTTTACCAGATAGCGCTCGTAAAATTCATGCGACTTCAATCTGGAAAAATCAAACGTAAACTCGATTATCACCAGCAAGTCGACTGACATTTTCCGAAGCAACTCGATCCGTTCATCGATTGTCGTCAGCAACGCTATCGGCCGTAACTTGTCGCCGACTATTTCCTTTGGGTGAGGATCGAACGTAACGACAACGCTTCTTCCCTCCTTCATTCGTGCACGATAAACAACTTCACGAACGATTTGCTGATGCGCCAGATGCACACCATCGAACGTCCCGACGGTGACAACAGAATTTTTCTCCCGCTTCAGTTCCGCGATAGAACGTGCAACAATCATAGAGATTTAATTGCGATACACTTTTTGGATCAGCTCATCAATCGTTACGGCGTCCGCAAGCCTGAAATCGCCGATGCGAGAGCGAGTCAACGAAACCACGTGCGCTCCGACGCCCAGCGCATTTCCAATATCGTGAACGAGCGACCGTACATACATTCCTTTTGAACACACAACTGTCATTTCCACATCCGGCAGCGAAATATCCTGGATATCAATCGACTTGATAAATCCTTCGCGGGGCACACGTTGAATTTCGGTTCCTTCTCTTGCATACGCATGCAAACGTCTGCCGGCAACTTTTCCTGCCGACCACATCGGCGGGAGCTGACTTTGCCATCCAACAAACTTCTTAATAGTCATTTCGATATCAATATCGGCCAGCGCAGATAATTCTTTTCTCTCTATTACCGGCGTATCGGCATCATAACTTTCAGTTCGCTCACCAAGCCGCAACGTCACTTCATATTCTTTTTCAGATTGCTGGATCGAAGAGATCTCTTTTGTTTTTTTGCCGGTGCAAACAATCAGAAGTCCCGCCGCATTTCTGTCCAGTGTACCTGCATGCCCGATTCTCTCAATATGGAAAATACTTCGCATTTTATTCACCACATCGAACGAAGTCCAATCGAGCGGTTTCCGTACAAGGAACACCTCGCCTTCATGAACATTCAACTCACGATTGAGATTCCGGTTCATCCGTTCTGTCGTTGTGAATCTTGCTGAGGAGCCGGTTGATCTTATCGGCCTCATCCATTGTGGTATCATGATAGAATTGAAGTGCCGGAGCAAACTTCAATTGTACCCGACGCGCCACTTCTGCCCGGATATGTTGCTTTTCCGCATTCAGCATATCCATCGTCAACTTTTGTTTTTCGGGTGTGCCGAAAATGCTGAAATATATTTTTGCAAGCTTCAAGTCCGGCGATACGTTCACATCTGTCACCGTGATAAAACCATATGCCGTGCTGCTGTATTCACGCAGGATAATTGTGCCCATCTCTTCCTTGATCAGGGACGCAACCCGCTCAGTTCTGATTGACATTACAATTTACGTTTCGTCTCAACGATTTTGAATGCTTCAATAGTGTCGCCAACTTTAATGTCGTTGAACCCTTCCAATCCGATACCGCACTCGAAGCCGGATTCCACTTCTCTGACATCCTCCTTAAATCGCTTCAGGGATGACAGCCCGCCTTCAAAGACCTGAATGCCATCACGCACAAGCCGTACCTTGCTATTCCGGACGATCTTCCCATCCTGCACATAGCACCCGGCAATATTGCCGATCTTCGGCACCTTGAAGACTTCCCGTACGTCGATGGTTGCGGTGATTTCCTCTTTTGATTCCGGAGCAAGCAAACCTTCCAGTGCCTTACGCACATCGTTGATTGCGTCGTAGATGATATTGTACGTCCGTATATCGACTTGTTCTTTTTCCGCAAGCCTTCGTGCGTTCAGGTTCGGGCGAACGCGGAACCCGATGATCACGGCGCTTGATGCTGCGGCAAGAATGATATCAGATTCAGATATTGTGCCCACGCCTTTATGAATAACTTTTACTTTCACTTCTTTGTGATCGATCTTCATCAACGAATCTGACAACGCTTCCACTGAACCGTCGACGTCACCCTTCACAATGACGTTCAGTTCTTGAACCTGTCCCTCTTTGATCTGCTGCGAAATATCATCGAGCGTCACCAGACGGATTTGGCGGAAGTCCTGTTCACGTTTCAACTGTTGGCGCCGTAAACTGATTTCTCGTGCAACACGATCGGATGCCATTGCAACAAACGTGTCGCCCGCCTGAGGAAATCCGTCGAGGCCGGTAAGCTGCACTGGAGTTGATGGTCCTGCGGCTTCAACGCGCTTCCCGCGCTCGTCGTACATTGCGCGGACTTTGCCGGAGTAAATTCCCGCAAGGAACGGATCGCCGATGCGCAGTGTGCCCTTTTGAACGAGGACCGTTGCAGTAATTCCCTTGCCCTTGTCGAGTTGCGCTTCGATGATTGTACCGCGTGCATCGCGTGCCGGATTCGCTTTCAGATCAAGGACATCCGCTTCGAGCGCCAGCTTTTCGAGAAGAACATCCACGTTCTTTCCCGTCTTGGCAGAAAGTTCGACAGCCTGATATTTTCCACCCCACTCTTCTACCAGAATATTTTTCTCCGCCAACTGTTGGCGAATTCGATCCGGATTGGAATCGGGCTTATCTGTTTTATTCATCGCAATAACAATCGGGACCCCCGCTGCCTGGGCATGGCTGATTGCCTCCAGAGTTTGCGGCATCACGCTGTCATCGGCTGCAACCACAAGCACGACGATATCCGTAATCTTTGCACCACGGGCGCGCATTGCAGTAAACGCCTCGTGACCCGGCGTGTCGAGAAACGTAATGTGGTTTCCGTTCGCCGTCGTAACTTCGTACGCGCCGATATGCTGCGTAATTCCGCCTGACTCGCCGGCCACAACATTCGCGCGCCGGATGTAATCGAGCAACGATGTTTTCCCGTGATCGACATGCCCCATGATTGTAACCACCGGCGGACGACGGGTGAGGCTTTCGGGTGAATCCACTATATCTTCGAGAACTTCCTCTTCGGTTACTTCTTCGTAAAAGCTGATCTCAAATCCGAATTCATCAGCTACAAGAGTAATAGTATCCTTATCCAATCGCTGGTTGATGGACACCATGATGCCAAGTTCCATACACTTCTTGATAACGTCTGCGACATTCACGCCCATCAAATTCGCAAGGTCGTTGACGGAAAGGAACTCGGTTACGCGGAGTTTTCCCGCCTCACGCTGTGCCTCCTCTTGAAGTCGCTGCTCTTCTTCTTCGCGTTCCTTCCGCTTCCGCTTTCGGGTTGCAGCCCTGCCGCCAACCGGAACATCGTCCATTGCCGCAAACGTTCTGCGGATTGCATCTTTCACTTCGGCCTGGTCGATTTCTTTGTGCCGCAACTTCTTTTTCTTCTTCTTCTTCCGGTCAAGGGGATCGGCTTCAACAACAGCCGTCTCAGGAGCTTCGCCCCCCTTAACTTTACGCTTCTTCTTTTTCTTTTTGTGTTCTGAATCGTCGCCTTCCGTCGGAAGTGCAGGCGGCACGACAGGTTTCTCGGCACTCCGGTCAACTGATTTACCTTTTGGAGGACGTTTGGAAGCAGGTGGAGTCAGATCAATGCGTCCCTTGACTGTGAGCCCGGTTTTTTGGCGACGCTCTTTTTCAAGAGGAGAAACATATTCTTTCTCCGGAAGTTTTCCGGTTTCAGTGAGAACTTCAGCTTCTTCGGCAACTGTTTCTGTTTCCGCTTCTTCTGCAACAAGCAGTTCGTGTTGCCCGGTAGTCTCCTCAACAGGCGGTGAGTCGGCGAGTTTCTGTTCTTCTACCGGAACTGCCGGCGGAGCAACTTCCTGTTGAAGAAGTGGAGCGTGAACAGCTGGGACTTCAACGTGTTCTTCTTTCTTCTCAATCTTCTTTTTACTCTCGCGGATCTCTGCAACCTTGCGCTGATGTTTTTCCGCGACATCCTTTTCCTTTTTGAAATGGACAAGGAGATCGCGCATCATGTCATCATCAACCGTCGACATGTGGCTCTTTACCTCATATCCCTTCTTCTTCAGAAAGTCGACGACGGTTTCATGCGACAAATTGAGTTCGGTCGCAACCTTGTAAATCTTTTTTCTTTTTTCTACAGTTTCGGACATTCAATCCCTTTAGTTAGGAGCTTCATCGGTTGAATTTCAGCTTGCACCTATTTTTCTTCCTTGGACTCCTCCGATTTGGGTTCCTGTTCTGGTTCTGCGGGCGTACCATTGTCTTTTGAATCCTCAACAATTGGCGCAACTTCTTCCTTTTCTTCCACGTCCTCAGTCTCTTCTTCTTCCTCTTCGTCATCCTCAACTTCCGCTTCGTCAAGGTCACGCTGCATCATCGTGCGGATTTCTTTGATCTTGTCTTCCGTCAGACCTTCGATCTCCAACAGTGTATCAAACTTCGCTGTAATAACATCTTTTGCTGTTTCAAGGCCCTTCTCGATCAGCTTGAGATACAACTCTTCTCCCAACTCTTCTTTGAAGTCAACAAGCTCGATATCGTACTCGTCTTCTCCGCCCTCTTTAATGAGATTGAGTTCATAGCCGGTCAGCTTCGATGCGAGACGGATGTTTTGTCCATTACGGCCGATCGCAAGAGAAACCTGATCGGCGGCCACAACGATGTTCGCGGTTTTGTTCGCCTCGTCTAATTCGATGCTCTTTAACTTTGCCGGAGCAAGCGATCGCTGAATAAAGACAAGCGATTGATCACTGAAGTTGATAACATCGATGTTCTCGTTGTTCAATTCACGCACAATTGTGTGAATACGAACGCCCTTCATTCCAACGCATGCGCCGACGGCATCAATGCGGTCGTCATGCGACTCAACTGCAACTTTTGCACGTTCGCCGGGTTCGCGTGCAATCCGTTTGATCTCGATAATGCCATCGTAGATTTCCGGGATTTCCATCTCGAATAACTTTTCAAGGAATTTCGAGTCGGCACGCGAAACAATAACCACGGGGTTTCCGGAATTCTTCCGGACTTCCTTGATCACTGCCCGAATGCTGTCACCCTTCTTGTAGCGTTCCTTGAAAATCTGCTCGCTCTTCGGAAGCAGAATTTCATTCCGATTGTGATTGATGAGGATTTCGTTGCGGCGAATTTGGTAAATCTCGCCAACAACAATCTCGCCCACAGTGTTGCTATACTCATTGTAGACGTTCTCGCGTTCAATTTCTTTGATGCGTTGATTCAGATTCTGTTTGGCGCTTACCACAAGGCGGCGTCCGAAGGATGCAAGAGAAATAACCTCGACGTAATCCTCACCGATGTCAAGGTCCTCGCCTGAGAGCTCCCGGGCAGTCGCAACATCGATCTGTATGGCAGGGTTCTCGACGGTTTCAACGACCTCACGCTCAAGAAAGATTTCTATGTCGCCTTTTTCCATATTCACGACAACATCAAACTTGGCGTCCAGTCCGTATTTCTTTCGTACCATCATCGAGAACACTTCCTGCACAATTGAAAGCAGAACGTCCTTATCGAGGCCCTTTTCGCGAACCATCGAAGAGAATGATTCGACAATCTCAGAATTCATTACATCCTCCCAAATAAAATTTAGCTTACCATGGCGACTTTACAATGCCTTGTTGAATTGAGGAGAACGAACATGCGATCTCTTCGCCTGAGTTCCCAATTTGCAGTGTAACGCCTTCGTCATTTACGTGTGAAAGTTTACCTCTGTGAGACTCGCTGATGCCGTCCTTCTCAACTATCAACTCCAGCATTCGCCCAATATGCTTCTTGTATTGCCAGGGAAACTTAAGCGGCCTGTCAATGCCCGGAGATGATACGACAAGCTCATATGAGCCTTTGATTAAATCCTGAACATCAATCTGTTCTGCAATCTTCCGGCTGATATCCGAGCAAAGGTCGCTTGTTACAACCGATTCCGAATCAATGAAAATCTCTATGATCGAACGATGGTGCGAACCGCGGATGGCGATATCGATTACATGAGCAGCGTAAACCGCAGAACTTTCCTCTACAAGCTTATGTAACTCCTCAGATACCATTCAAAATAGCGCAAAAACAGCGTGTCATAGAGCCATCCAAATAAAAATAGCCCATTACGGGCTACTTCGGAGGGCGATTAAAGGTACATACATGGCGGACTATAAGCAAGTTGTATTTATCATTTCTCCTTGTTGTGTTAACTCTAACTGATAACTATACTCGCTGGTTATTCCGGAACCGACTTCTCGCAGAGTGTGTTTTTGCTTGTGCTTATCTGGATTGAAAATAATTTGCTTTGCGGTTGATTTCTCAGCTATTTGAATAGGACAAAATGATGGTGACATAATGGACTTGAGTAAATTTACCGAAAAATCACAGGCTGCGCTGGCAGAAGCACAAAACATTGCTACTCGTAACCAACATCAGGCAGTAGATGTCGAACACCTCATGCTTGCTTTGCTTGAGCAAGAGGGCGGGCTGGTGTCCCGATTGTTTGAGAAGGCCAAAGTTTCTCCTGACTTACTAAAATCAAAACCCGAGGAGGAGCTTAATCGCCTTCCGCGAGTAAGCGGCGATACGACAACAGGCCAAGGGGTGTATGTTACCCAGCGGCTGAAACAAAATGCTTGTGAAAGCACAGGACGAGGCACCTCAAGAATGAATGGATTCAACGAAGACATATACTACTGAGGAACATTATGTATTATGATTCAGAAGAAACGGATGAAGAAGCAGTCAAATCTCTTATCACTGAAGTCGACGCTCTTCGTGCACAGGTAGGCGAGCAGAAGGATCGTTACATGCGGCTTGCTTCCGACTTCGACAATTTCCGAAAACGTACTGCACAGGAATCCGGGAACCAGGCTGCAGCCCAGAAAGAAAGCTTCATCAGGGAATTGTTGCCCGTTATCGATAACCTTGAGCGGGCGCTCTCAAGCGATGCTACGACGGAGCAACTCCGTGATGGCGTACGGATAACCCTGCAGCAGATGAACCAACTATTGCGAGGCCATGGGATTGAACCGCAGGAGAGTCTCGGGCTTATGTTCGATCCTCATCAGCATGAAGCGATTGCGGCACGGCATGAACCTTCCCGTCCCGACCATTCAATCCTCGAAGTATCCCAACGTGGTTATCATCGCGGTAAGGATGTATTCCGTCCTGCCAAAGTTATCATAAATGATTTGAGTTTGCCAAAAGGAAAATCGCATGGCCGTTGAATTCAAGGATTATTATACAACACTCGGAGTTTCCCGAGGTTCGAAGGATGATGAGATCAAGAAGGCATACCGGAAGCTTGCCCGTCAATATCATCCGGATGTTGCAAAAGACAAAAAAGCCGGCGAAGAAAAATTCAAATCGATCAGTGAAGCATATGAAGTGTTGAGTGATCCAAAGAAACGCAAGATGTATGATCAACTAGGCGAGAACTGGAAACACGGCGCTCCCCCACCCGGCAGCCAGCAGCGTCGAACCAAACAAAGCCCGGATGGTTCACAGCCATTTGAATTTCATTTCGATGGAACAGGGTACAGCGATTTCTTTGAACAATTCTTTGGTGGCGGACAACGGTTTGGTTTTCAATCCGGCACGGAAGATTTTGGAGAAGAACGATTCGGCAGGCGGACTGCGCTGCGCGGAAGCGATATTGAAGGTGATATGCTCGTGACGCTGGATGAGGTGACGAACGGATCGGAGCGAACAATTTCAGTCCAAAGCACCAACCCGAGAACCGGACAGAGCGATACTCATTCATACAAAGTACAAATTCCCGCGGGAGTGCAGGAAGGCAGCATCCTCCGTCTTTCAGGTAAAGGAGAAGCGGGATCAAAAAGTGGCGCGGCGGGAGATCTCTTGCTTAATGTGCGATATGCTGCTCACCCTTACTTTCGCGTCGAGGGATCAGATCTTTATTTCGATCTTGACCTTGCTCCATGGGAAGCTACGCTTGGAACAAATGTCACCGTTCCAACCCTTACCGGGAAAGTGAAGGTTCGCATTCCACCCGGGAAGAATAATGCGGATCAACTGCGCGTGCAAGGTCAGGGATTGCCAAAGGAGAAAGGCGGTCAGCGCGGTGATCTCTACGTTGTCATCGACGTGCGTGTGCCCGAGCAGATCAACGATAAAGAACGCGGGTTGTGGGAACAACTCGCTCAAGGCTCAAGTTTTAATCCCCGGTCAAAATAATCTTAATGGATGAAGATGATCGAAGCTGATGACAGAGGTTTGATTCTAGCGTGTCCTGATTGCGGCAAAAGCAACCGATTGCCGTACGAGCGACTTGCAGGGCACAAATTCCGGTGTACGCAATGCAATACCGAACTGCAATTGCCCGCCGAGCCAATCGAAATGAAAACCGAAACCTCATTTAACGCATTGACATCGCGTTCATCACTTCCGGTTCTCGTAGATTTCTGGGCGGAGTGGTGCGGGCCGTGCAAAATGGTTGCACCGGAACTCGTAAAAGTTGCGGCAGAGGGAAAAGGCCGGCTTCTTATCGCAAAAGTCGATACGGAATTGCTACAGGGATTAGTGCAACGATTTGGTATCAGCGCCATTCCGACATTGATGCTGTTCAAGGGTGGACGGGAAGTAGCGCGTCAACCTGGCGCAATGCAGGCGCCGGCAATCTGGCAGTTTATCGAACGGAGTTTGAAATGAAACTCACTTCTTCATTTCTGCGGGAAGAATCCTGAGGTCGGAGAGGATAGCCCGTGCAATCTTTTTTCTTTTACCCACGAAGTCGTCCTTTGCCTTAACAGTTTGAATACACGTTGCAAAGAAATACGCGTTCCCCTTCTCTTCAACATATCCCACATACCATCCGATATCTTTTCCATCTTGCTTTCCCCATCCGGTTTTAGTTCTGAGTATGTATTCCGGAGTCTGTTCTTCAATCATAATTTTCTTTACGATATCAACGGAGCGTTGGGAAAAAGGAAGCTGATTCATGGACAGTCGCTTGAGAAAATCCAATTGCTGCTCAGGCGTAATTCTCAGCCCGCCATCAAGCCAGAATTTGTCAATGCCCCCTGACGTGTCCCGATTGCCGTAGTTCGCCTTGTCAAGCCACATCTTCATTCGTTTGCCACCAGCTCGCCGCGCAAGTTCCTGGTAATATGGGACAGTGGAATTCTTGTATGCCGTCTTCAAGTCCTGATCGGCATTCCATTCAGCCCTCCAACGCTTTACGCCATCCCATTTGATAACAAAGTTTTCGTCGGTGATAACGCCGGTTTCTAACCCTATCAGCGAATTGCAAATCTTAAATGTCGATGCAGGCGTGAACTCTTGGGTGAACTGCTTTTCATTGCAAATGATAAACTTGTTGTTCTTCAGATCATAGAACGAAAACGATCCCTGAAC
>JBKJJX010000042.1:0-11843 GCA_046597825.1 Bacteroidota bacterium
GAAGATGCCGTGCGCTACATACCGGGCGTGAACCTGACGGGTGGACAAGTAAATATACGCGGATCAAGCGGCTACAGCCGTGGAGCGGGAAGCCGCGTGTTGATGTTGTTAGATGGCGTGCCGTTTATTACGGGAGACACGGGCGAACTTATTTTTGAATCGATTGCAGTCGGACAAGTCGACAGGATTGAAGTCGTGAAGGGGGCAAGTTCAGCGTTGTATGGCTCGAGTGCTTTGGGCGGCGTCATCAACATTATCACCCGCCCGATTCCGGAAGTTGCGGAAACATATATGAGCACGTCGGGTGGAATCTACGCCAAACCGACATTCAGTCAGTGGAATTGGTCGGGAAGAGATCGTTACTTCGGCAGCGTTGCATTGGGTCATACATTTCATGTGGAGGACGTCGGCGTTGCACTTGGATTAAGCCGGCAAGTGAACGACGGCTACTTGGCAAACTCGCAAATCAAGCGCACGAATGTGTATGTGAAAGCGAAAAAAGATTTCGCCTCGGCGAATTCGCTGACCATGAATTTTGGTTTACTCTTTCAGGAACGGGGGCAGTTTCAATATTGGAGAAATCTTGATTCGGCGCTCATTCCCCCGGCTGTTCAGCGCGAAGATGGCGTCCGGTCTCTACGTTATTTTCTTTCTGGTTCATACAACGATGCATTCGCGGATGATTTCCTGTTTACGGCGAAGGTTTTGTGGAATCATAACGACTGGAAAAACATGAGCGGGCATGATTTCTGGATACCCGGATGGGACTCGCTTCCGAACGGACGATTCCGTGAAACACTCGGATCTCTCTCGAACGGATATCGTCTCGATGTAAGCGCAACATGGCTCTTCAATAATGAGCATACGATTACATTCGGTGTTGGCGGCAACTATGATATTGTAACATCGGCGTCAAAACTCTTCGGCTCTCACCAGGGCTGGTCGGCGGCGTTCTTTGCACAGGATGAATGGCGCCTGACAAAGGAACTCGCGCTGACATTTGGTGGGAGGTTCGATGTCCAAAGAGTAGGACTCACTGAATCGGGCCCGCAGGTAAATCCGAAAGTCGCGTTGGCATACAATCCCATTGAGGGTACCTCCTTGCGCGCTTCGTTTGGAAGAGGCTTCCGCATTCCTTCAATAGCGGAGGCGTTCGTCGCGCTCGATCTCGGTGGAGGAATTAATGCATTGCCAAACACTGATTTGAAAGCTGAGCAGAGTTATTCTTATGAAGTCGGAGTTAACCAACGGCTGAGTGATTTTGCAAACATCGACCTTGCATTCTTCCGGAGTGATTATTCAAATCTTATCGAACCGACGCCGTTCATTGATTCGACCGGAAATCTTAAAATACAATGGCGTAACACGCCGAGTGCCCGCGTGCAGGGATTTGAAACCTCGATAAAACTCGGACTGTTCGAAGGAGACCTTCAATACAATATTGGCTACACCTACGTCTACCCCGAAGACTTGAGTCCTGACGATTTGCTCTTTCCGCGCCCGAACAAGATATTACCGTACCGGCCGCGCCATGTTCTCTTTACAAGTCTCGCAGGGAAGATGGGAATATTCCGTGCCGGCGCCGATCTCCGTTATTCAAGCCGCGTGGACAGAGTTTTTTCAGCCTTCAACATTATTGTGCCCGATGCCGATCAGCGGGTTGAGATTGTTGTAGCGGATTTCAGGTTCGGTGTCGACCTCACCACGTTCGGTGTTCCGCTCGACCTGATGTTTAATGTGAATAACGCTTTTAACTACAACTACGTGGAGCTGACGGCAAACATAAGTCCGCCGCGTAATTATGTTTTGGCTTTGCAAGCAAGGTTGTAACATAAAGAAGTCACAAATGATTCTTACACAATTCAATCAACAATGAGGAGAAGGACATGAAGACATTTATTGTCGCGTTCATGTGTGCTGTTGCTATTCCGTTCATGTCGGCTGTCGGCCAGATAACCCTTACAGATGGTTATGTTGGGAATTTCATTGCCCCGGGCAGAAGTTTTGCAAATCGCTCGGACACGACGACGAGTTCAATCAATATTGGTTCACCCGGTGCCACGTCATTCAACTTCAGTGGGCTGAACACTCACACGCAGCAAACATATACAAGTATTGCAGTCGCTAGCACGCCGTTTGCTTCCAATTTCCCCGGCGCAACACATTCAATCAAAGTCGATACTGTGTACCAGGGAGTCGCCGCTAGTGTTTATCAATATCTTCAGCTGAGCTCAACAGGTTTGCGGAATATGGGCAACATGGCAAGGGCAACCCCTTTTCCATTCAGCACGCTGGAGTTGAGGACAACGGTTACGCCGTTCGAAATTGTATACGGATTGCCGGCGACGTACGGAACCACATGGCATACGGCGTTCTCGAACAACACGCGCATCACGCTCAACGGTCAGGAGTTGTCCAATGTCACCACAACGCATGATGCAACGTATCGTGCAGATGCGTACGGACCCATGACATTGCCTGGAACTCTCGGAACGCATCAGACTTTGCGTTTCCGAAAAATCAATTTCTACAACGGCAGTCCGGTTCTCTCGTATGTCTTTGTCTCGAACACAGGAGCAGTTGTCCAGATTGAAGCAGTCGATACGTTGCAAGGAAACAGCGGCACGATCAACATTACCCGAAACAAAACCACCTGGAACGGCCCGATTGTTCCGCTGGATGTTCGAGTGAGCGATAACGTGCCGGCTGAGTTCGCGTTGAAACAAAACTATCCGAATCCGTTCAACCCTTCGACAACAATAACATACCAGGTTGCGGCGACGGGATTTGTTTCGATGAAAGTCTACAATATGCTGGGTCAGGAAGTGAGCCAGCTTGTTAACGAAGTGAAGAGCCCGGGCACGTACAAGCTGAACTGGAACGCCGAAGGCATGCCAAGCGGCGTCTACTTCTATACGATGCGTGCGGATGGATTCACAGCAACGAAACGTCTCGTGTTGTTGAAGTAAGGTTGTTGTTTACATCTTCAAGCCTCAATTCTGTGAAAGGGTTGAGGCTTTGTTTTGACAAACATTAACTGTAATGTTTCCGAACGATCAGAACGTTGTGAATCTTCGTGCCGATGTGTCGTTGTGGTTACATAATCTTGTATGTCATTTCTCATTTAGGTAGAATGACACCGTGAAAACCCTCATCAGTTCAACAAAGATATCGATTGTCGTTTTGCTCTCCGCGTTTGTCCTGAACGGATGCGATCGTTCTCACGCTCCGGCAAAGAAATCTGTCCTCTCGGTACAATTGATTCCGGATTCAGCGACGATGGTGACTGCGTGGGATTATCCGAAAAATCCTCTTACAGATTCCTCCCTCGGCACTTCTCCCGATGCCGATGAAATACGATATGGATTTAGAATATTTACAAACACCACAGAAGAAGCATCTCGCCTTTCACCCAACAAATTAGTTTGCAACAACTGTCATCTGAATGCCGGACAAAAAAACAAAGCGATGCCGTTGGTGGGCGTTGCAGCTGTGTATCCTGAATACAATAAGAGGGAGGGGCGTGTCTTTACCCTGGCGGATCGGATTGTCGGATGTTTCCGGCGAAGTCAGAATGCAACGGACAATTCGACGAGCGCGGATTTTCCCACGCCGACTTCGCGAGAGGTTCAGGCGCTGGTAAGGTACGTCGAATGGATTTCGGACGGGCTCGACAAGGATCTTCCGTGGCGGGGACACAATGTGATCAAAGCGGAAAACAAGATTCCGGTCGGGCAGCTCGACATTAAAAAAGGAATGAAGCTCTTCAAAGACAAATGCTCCAATTGTCACGGCGAGGATGGACAGGGAGTGGAGATCGGAAATAAAAAAGCGGGCCCGTTATGGGGACCCGCTTCGTGGAATGATGGCGCCGGTGCTGCGCGCATTTACACACTCGCCGGAATGATTCGCTATTCAATGCCGTATCTCAACCCCGGCAGCCTGACGGATGAAGAAGCCCAGCAGATTGCAGCCTTCATCAATTCAAAACCCCGGCCGGCGTATGCGGCAAAGAATGAAGATTACCGAATTGAAAAACTTCCTTCCGACGCTGTGTACTACACTTCTTCATCGAGATAGCACGCTTACCTTTACACTTCACCGCCCGCATAACAATACGTGCAGCCGTGTTCCTGGGCGCGATTTATTGCAAGAACTCCTGACGGGACGATCTGAATTCCCGGGAAAATATTTGCAACCCATTCCTTCTTGACTTCCGCGGCATCCATGTTCATTTTTCCGGCCACGTGCATGCTATCGAACGAAAGCGCCAGATCGCACACCCCAATCAACACTCCGCTCTCGAGCAGTTTATCGACGGACATTCCGGGAATCGGCAGGTCTGTTTTCGGCTTCCAATAGATGTTGCTCGCTTGCCGTTCCTTCGTCATCATATTTTTGATGTTGAAGTTTTCACCGAACGAATATTTCTGCCACATCTCGTCGCTCATCGCATACGGAATCGCATCGTGTCGGAGGACGAGCACGGAAGTCATATCGTTGTCCTTGACACCGACTTGTTTGTTCGACATCAGGAACACGCGTGCCCATGCAAGAGGCAAGCCGCCGTTTGTGGATGGAGCGTCGTAAACCTGACGATGCTTTCCTTTGATTTTTTTGAGCCAGGCTTCGAATTCTTTTGGGTTAGCCGCGCTGGGAGGCATCTTGTTCTCGCCGGCCAGCAATGATGCCGGAATTCCAAGAGCGGCTGAAAGCCCGATCGCCGTAACGGCGAGGCTTCCAAGAAATTCACGGCGGTGGATGGTTTCGTGTGGGTTCACCATGGCGATATCCTCCTTTGTGTATGGATGAGAAAGAACTGTGGGCGGAAAAATGTAATAAACGGCGATGCGGAAGTCAACTACAAAGGGTTTACGCTTGCCTGTATCACTTCGTCATGCCGGGTTCTGATTTTCTGCAATACGTCAGCTTTGGGTTCCTGCTGAAGCTTAATGGTTGCGCACGCCGTCTGGCCGCCGTCAAAAATGACATTTTCCATTTCTTCAACATTTATGGCAGACGCCTTCAAATCGCCAAGGACGTTCGCGAGAACGCCGGGCTTATCGTAATGGCGGACAACCAGTTGCCACGCAGCGGCGGTTTTCCTGGCCCGGTTTACCCAGTTCCGTACCGTTCCATGCTTCACAAAGTTGCTGATGATGGCGACAGTTTCTTCTGCGACAGCGTTCTGCGCCTGTTCCGTAGATGCCCCGATGTGGTGCGTGCCATACACATTCGGCATCGACGCAAAGTCACTCCTGAAGTCACATTTCTTTTCCTCCGGCTCGCCGACGAACACATCAGTGCCGACTTTTATTTTTCCTGATTGAACTGCATCGGCGAGCGCCGCCTCATCGACAATTTCGGCGCGGGACGTGTTGAGAAATATCGTCCCGGGTTTCATCGATGCAATAATTTCCCTGCTGATGAGTCCCCGTGTTTCCGGTTTGAGCGCAACATGCACAGTGACGATATCGGATTGTGCAACAAGTTCCCTGACTGAAGCAGCGTAGTGAATCTCAAGGTCAGACGCCTTTTCAAGCGTAAGGGATTTTGACCAGCCGACAACATCCAGCCCGAATGCTTTTGCGCGGGAAATTACTTCCAATCCGATCTGCCCGATACCGATAACACCAATTGTTTTTCCGAAAACTCCGTCGGCATTTGAATACTCTCCTTTATTCCACCTGCCTGCACGCAAGTCGCTCACGTTGTCGGCGATTCGCCGGTCGAGTGCGAGAAGCAAACCCATTGTCAGCTCAGCGACGGCAATGGAATTCTTGCCGGGACAATTGGTAACATATATGCCGCGGGCGTTTGCGCTTTTGATGTCGATCGTGTTAACGCCTGCGCCTGCCCTGATAATCAGGCTGAGATTTTTTGCCGATGAAATGCAGTCGGCTTTCACTTCCGTGGAACGGACAACAAGAATAGTCGCGTCGCCGATATTTGCCGCCAACTCTTCTGACTTGAGTTTCGGCTTGTAATTCACTTTCACTCCAAGCCCGGTAATGGCGGAAATATATTTTTCCGGAAAAGTATCTGCAATCAATACGCTCATAGCGATCCTTGGGTTTATCGGGGAATGTATTTTAAAACTGCTCCCGCATCGGAGCCTGATCTGTCCGTTACGACAACATACACCGTTCCTCCTGCGGTCACGGCAACATCCTGAGGTGCAACTGAAAGTCCGTTTGTATCCGGAATTCTGTAAACAGCAATCGTCTTCTCTGAAGAGGTAGAGACGACAGTAAGGTATTGCGTCAGCGGATCGGCGATGTACAGGTTGCCGGCAGCATCGACCGTTGCGCCCCGTGCTGCACCGGAGACCACCGGCTCATTCAGCACTTTGCTTTGATTTACATTTCCCGGATTGATAGAATACACGCGTGTCACATTCTGGGAAGAGCTTGCGGTAAATGTAAACGACGTGAACACCGTACCGAATCCATCGACCGCAAGAAAATGGGCGCCGGTTTCTCCGGTTGCAGTGGGGGACAACGAAGAATAGGCGAGTGCGATGACGTTGCTATTGCTGATTCGTACAACAAAGTTCTCGGGTGAACCATACGCACTTACATAGATGTCACCCACGGGGGAAACATCAACATCACCCAGCCGGATGGTAGTTACCAGGATTGATCGCGTGGTTCCGGTGTTGGCGTCAAAGACGCCCGATACATCGCCGCTAAATGGACTGAGAGGAAAGGAAGCGGCGACAGTTTTAGATTGAGCGATAACACGGTCGATTATTGTTGAGCCATGAATTACCAGAAGGTCACCGTTTCGTTTGTCGATTGCGATTTTCTGAACTAGATCGGGGTAGGACATGGAATCCGTTTGTGTGCCGGCGGGGGAGAAGCGGCGGAGTTTGTTGTTCCTCGTGTCAGCAACCCACACGTTGCCTGATCCATCGACGGCAATTCCCTGCGGAGACTTCAGCCTTCCCGCAGGAATGAATACAGTCGGGTCGGACAATGAAATCTGCGTCGTTGGCGATGTTGCTTTCTCGTCGCGGCAAGCAAGCAGCCCGGGCAACAGGAAGATTACAAATGCGAGAAGTATTTTGATTTTGGATTTCAAGAACGAGTATAGAACGATTGTAGTGGAAGATAGGAAGTATTCCCAAACCCGCAAGCACGAATCGTTGGATTCAATCGATAAATATCTTCCCCGGATTCAGAATATTGTTTGGATCGAACACACGCTTTATTTCTTTCATCAGCCTTAATTCAACAGGGGAGAGGGCGATCGGAAGATACGATTTTTGGGAGTAGCCGATTCCGTGTTCGCCCGAAATCATTCCGCCGAGCGAAACCGTCAGAGCAAATATCTGGCGGATTGCCGTATCAACGTGAGTATTCCACGTGTGATCATCGAGTTTGTCCTTCAGAATATTGACATGTATGTTCCCATCGCCCGCATGTCCGTAACAAATGGAGGTAATTCCAAACTTCGCGCAAATCTCTTTTACCCCCCGAACAAGCTCGGGCAAACGTCCCCGGGGGACAACCGTGTCCTCTTCTTTGTAAGCCGAAATGGATTTGACTGCTTCACCAACTCCCCGGCGTAACGACCAGACATCAGCGACTTTGGATTTATCTTCTGCAAGCAACACATCTATTGCATTGTGAGATTGAACGACTTCTGCGATTGATGCTATCTCGTCATTCAACACGTCATCATTATTTCCGTCGACCTCTATGAGCAGGTGCGCCTCGGCGTCACTGTTGGGAAATTGCTTGCCTAACATTGTCTCGGCAACCTTCACTGCTGCCCGCTCAAGAAACTCGCACGCCGATGGAGTTATTCCTTTCTGAAAAATGCTCGCTACTGCTGTTACGGCGTCATCCAGATTGTTGAACTGAACGAGCACGACTTTCCTCATGCGAGGCAGGGGAATGAGCCTGAAAATTATTTTCGTGATGACCGCAAGGGTCCCCTCGCTGCCGACAATTAATTGCGTCAGATTGTAGCCGGAGACGTTTTTCAATACGCGTCCGCCCGTGTTGATGATCTCGCCTGTTGGAAGAACAGCCTCCAGACCGAGTACGTAATCCTTTGTGACACCATACTTCACGGCTCGCGGTCCGCCGGAACATTCCGCCAGATTTCCGCCGAGATGCGAACTCCCGCGTGAAGCAGGGTCGGGCGGATAAAACAGCTGCCGCTTTTCACATTCCTCTTGAAAGATTTGCGTGATAACTCCCGGCTCAACGACCGCCTGAAAATTCTTCTCATCAATTTCAAGAATGTGGTTGAACTTTTCCATGGAAAGAACAATGCCGCCGTAAACGGGCAGCGCTCCGCCTGAAAGTCCTGTGCCACCACCCCGGGGAGTAACGGGAATATGATGCGAGTGAGCAAGCGTCAGGATTTCTGAAACCTGCTTCGTTGATGTTGGCTTGAGTATGATTTCAGGAGTGAAGGCAAGGTCTTCTGTTTCGTCCTGACTGTAGATGGATTTCGATTCATCATCGACGAAAACATTTTCCTTTCCGATTATGCTGATGAACTGACTTGTAATGTCGGGAGTAAGCTTTGTGTATGCCATGAGATTGTTTGATGGAGAGATGAAACTGTTCTGCAAAAAGATAAGAAGATTTTTGGTGGGATATACTCGCTACTCCTCCTGAGTAGTGTCTCCGTTTGGAAGCGCACGTCATTCCGAAATGTTCTTATTCGGAATCCGAACCAAGAAACAAACTTGAAAGGATGCTGAAAAAGAGCAATTCAGCATGACATGGGTTGGGAGGACTACGCTTGATTTGAAACTGAGACATTACCTCCTCCTGAGCGCAGTCCTGACGTTTTTTTGTCAGGACGAAGTCGAAGGATGAAACTCACAACTTCTCCAGCAACTCAATCGTCTCAACAACGGTACCTCTTTCGCCCAGCCGGACGAAGTTCGTTACGGTTCCCAGCCACGGTCCGGGATGCTGGATTGAACTGCCGAGCTTGAAAATGTCCGCGTCGAGCAATGCGAGGCGCTTTTCAATTCCGGCTGTATCCAGCGCGGCGAATTCAAGTGCAACATTCCACGCTTCAGCTCGCGCAACATCGAGACAGAAGTGAATCACTTTCTCGTCCGTTCTGCCGCCGACCCAATCCAGCACGCGCAGAAACGGCCATACAGCCGCGAGCGCATCGCCGACTTTATTAATCAGCGATCCGAGAATTAGATTGATCTTGTTGAAGTCCTCCTGCAGACTTCCAATCTCTTTGCCGGGACATGTTTGCGCCGCAACAATTGCAAGATCGACATTGATATGCGCGTTGATGCCAAGGAGAAGATGTTGAAGAACGATCGCCCACCAGTCATCTGCGGTCGTGAATGCAACCTCCCATGATTTCTTTACCGGTAGTCCGGCGCGGTACGCATCCAACGCCTCGAAATATCTGCCCGCAAACAAAACGTCTAGCCGCTCCATACGCTTGCCGTCTTCAAAAAATCCGTCGGCGATGCCTTGCTTGACGCTGACGGTTACCTTGCGATAGAGAGCGGGAAAATATCCGAGGCGGCTGTTATTAGCCTTAGCCCATTGGATGATCTCATCCAGCCGTTGTATTACTTCATCGATGGTTCGGGGTTGCATAGGTATTAAGTAGATTCTTGAGACGCATCAGGCAGCTTCACCGACGGCGGATCGTAGCCGACCACCGAGCCCGCCCGGATGCGCGCCAGAAAGGGAGAGACCGTCGTGCCCGGCAGTGTGCGGACGTTATCTTCGATCCGAATCATTCCGATTCCCGTGCCTGCGCCGATCGTGCAGTTTGATCCAATCTCAACAAGTCCATAACGGAATTTGCCTGACCCTTCGTACGCGTGGCACGTGATGCGCGTGAACGCTCCTAGCAACGTATTGTCCGCGATGAAAATAAGTTCGGGACGAAAGTGGTCGAGCCACGTCATCTGCATGATCTCGACATTCTTCCCGATGTGGCAGCCCATCCACCGGTACCACCGGTTCTTGAACGGTGTTCCCTTCATAAAAAAAGAAACGCCCACCTGTACCAGTGCCAATACTTTTCTCCATGCCGGCAGATTCAGTTGGCGCCAGTTGATTGCGTTCGGTTCTTCGGGCGCGCCGAGGCCTGAGAATGTGTAATGCCGTGCAGGTGATACGAGGAATTTATCCAGGTTTGCCTTGCCGTCCGTTGTTCGCGGATCAAGCGTTGCAATGTCGACGCCCTTGCCGTTGGCAGTCTTGCTGATGAAGACTGTTCGCTTCTTTCTTTTTGCTTTCTTCAATGCACGGAGAAGGATATCCGTAGTTACTGCGCGCATGACTTGTTCGGGGGTTTCGTTCATAGTGCCGATTTCTCTCTCCGTATAGCCTTGATTCGGATCTTTTTTTTCTTTTTCGATGCCTTTGCCTTGCTATTAAATACCAAACAGAGATTCACCCAATAATCAAAATTCTTTTTTGATTTTATTGCCTCAGGACTGACGTAACCGAATCCTTTATACACTCTGCCCTTCATCACCATCGTCCTGAAACCGTTTTTCTCTGCCAATGATTCCTGCAAAGCGGGATCGAAGCGGCAAAGCATTTCATCTCCGCTTACACACACGCACATCTTGCCGTTCACCATGAATGTCACGCCACGAAACATTTTCTTTTCCTCCACTTTCGGAAGATGGACAAGTGCTTCGCGGATTCGGTCAGCAAGTTTTTCGTTGTATGCCATAGGCGATCGCCTTCATGTATTACGAAATGCTTCTCGCAATCGCAAATGCAACAGCGGCGGCAAGCCCGCCAATCAATACCGTCTGAAAAGCGCTGCGCAGTTGCGACGTTCCGGTGTAATGTCCCTTGATGTATCCGAACAGGGCGAGGGCAAACAATGTAAACCCGATTGAATACATGAGTGCAATGCTCGCGGTCGAGAGAAGTATATAAGGGAGTAGCGGAATAAATCCACCGGTAATATACGCTCCGCCAATTGTGACAGCGCTCGTGAGTGCGCGCTTCGGGTCCGGCTTCTCAAGTCCCAGCTCGAACCGCATCATGAAATCGATCCAGGATTGTGGTCGTTTTCGCAAGGCATCTATCACCGGCTTGCTTTCTTCTTCAGTGAGTCCGTATGTCTGGAGTACTTCGGCCACTTCTTTGGCTTCCATGTCCGGTTTTTGCTTTACCTCAAGCTGTTCGCGCAGTCGTTCACTTTCGTAATGCTCGGCATCGCTTTTCGCAGCAAGGTAGCCGCCAAGGCCCATCGCAACAGACCCCGCAGCAATTTCAGCGAGCCCTGCAGTGACAATAATAGCGGTGCTGGTTATTGCCCCTGAGAGTCCGGCAGCAAGAGCAAATGGTACGGTCAGCCCGTCTGACATTCCGATGACTATATCCCGTACGACGTCGGATGCTGTGAAATGATGTTCGATGTGGGGAGTTTGGGGCATGGAGAGTTCTTTTTCCTTCTTTCGTTCAAGGGATCTTCAGGAAGATCATAGTTGTTCCGGCATAATATTCTTGGCTCACCTGAACTTGGTTGCAACGCGAACCGCGGACACCGCAGCCTGATTATCCCTGATTCCTTCCCAGTTGTAAATGCACATGTACTTGATCCCCGGAATTGAAATCGTGTTTGCAATTGCAAAGAACCAATCCATTTCATTCTTCCCCCGATCGCCTTTGTACCACCATTCGGTCGCAGCCCAGAATGGAGCGTCGTTTGCTCTCATCGCCTTCATTGTGTTCACGTCCTCCGACGGGTCGTAGGCAAAGTCATAGAAACTCCAGCCGGGACAGGAATACTTGTTCAGTGCTGCGAAACTCGTCGGATCTCCTTTGCCCCACCCGCCGCAGTGCGTGAATATATGTTCACGCGGGATTCCG
>JBKJJX010000177.1:0-10154 GCA_046597825.1 Bacteroidota bacterium
CAACACGAATATCATCGTCAAAATACATTTCAGCATTGAGTTCTCAGTAGAGTATAGACTGTGTTATCTGGTCCGTGCGAGAGCCTCCAATGCCGGTAACCGTAACTTTGATTTTAATTCCGCTAGGCCGCGTAGCCTGTAAGTTCTGAACGATCAGTGTAAAGGCTTTTCCGCGCCGTGTGTCCAGACGTGAGACAATGCCTTCCGGTTGGATGACAGTACAGTTGTCGATCACAACGTCATTATTCCCAACGTCCATGCTTGTAAACTTGATGTGATACTCGCTGCCCTGCCATGTTGAACCCGTCCAGCGGATTTGCGGTGCAACGGGTTTCTTCACCGGTATTTCCTTGTGCAGCATTTCCGTATGAGCGATCGAGAGTGCACGGAACGTGAGGCTGGTCCACGTTCGTTCCGGTTTGATGATGAACGGATATTCAACTGCCGAGAGAGTCTTGACGGGAATGCTGCCATTCGCAATAATCTCAACCGTAAACTTGTTTGCGTCCAATCCGTGAATACCACTGGCAAACGTATAGGGAACATCCCAATACGCTTCGACCTGCGGTTCAGGATCCCAGCGTGGTGGAGCAACGGAGACTGTGAAGTTGGTGGTAGCGTTTTCCAGTTCGGGCGCGGCACCTCGATGGGCCTGCCCGGAAATCGTAACGTTAATCGGGCTTGCGGTAACGAGCGGATTCTCCCACTGCACGCGAATCTTCCCGATTTCTTTCACAATTGTGAACCGTGGATCGGAGGAGGAGAAGCTGACATTGTCCGCAGTCGGGCCGCCAACGTAAATGTTCTTTACGAAGGGAGTTCCGACAATCCACTTATCATCTTTCGGGGGCTCGACGTTGAGTGTGAGCTTCGGCGGTGCAGCACCGGCGCCTTCAACACGCAATGTGAAGCTTACAGGTTTTGTTGTTAGGGGAATTTCATTGCCGAGCTGGCGGAGAATAAGATCTTTCACCGCTTCAGGAAGTTCGTTCGGCAATTCACGATTTACTTTTGCGGTTGCCTGAAGTTTATAGAAGCCCTTTTCTGGTATCTTGCCTACGAGGATGCCGTTTCCATCATGGTCCTTCGAGAGGAGAGTCTGAAGTCCTTCGGGGAGTTTGCCTTCGGTCGCCTCGATCTGGTAAAGGATGTTTTCTTTTTCGGTCTGCGTTTCAAGTCCGCGTACTTTGATTAATGCGCGGCTCGTGTCTTTAGCAAACCAGATGAGAGTGTCAGGAACCTGGAGTTCCGGCGGCTCGGAAATTTTGTTGACGAGTATTTCAACAATTTCACGTTGTGCATCGTCGCGCTCAGTGATCACATCGAGCAAACTTACCAGTGCAACGAGGTACAGCACAAAGTAGAATGAAGTTTTTTGTTTCATCGGGTTGATTCCATACGCTTCTTCACATCCTGTCAGGCTTTGGTGTTGGTTGCCTCTAACGACCGGTGGACTTCCTGCCGCACCATGGATGCGAAGACCTCCTGCACTTTACCCTGCACAACCCGTTCGAGTTCGTTCTCAACTATCTTGCCGATATTGGTTTCAATCCGCTGTAACACGCGTAAGGCTTCAGCTTCACCGTTGATAATTTCATTCCGGAGAAGTCCATGTATCTCTTGCTGAGCAGTGAGAATTTCGTTTTTGAGAATGTTGATGAGTTCCCGCTGTCCGCCGGCAATATCCTGCTTTAACACTTTGATCATTTCGTTCTCGCCGGGTATCACATCTCTCTTGAGAAGTTGCAGAATATCTTTTTCTCCGGAAAGAATCTGGCTGTCGGTTGAAGGTGCTACACCGCCTTTGTCCTCGGGTGTCAGGTAATAGACCGTGGCAATCATGAGCAGAAGGAAAGCTTCCAGGACAAGAGCGCTGATAACCACCCAGGAAGGAATCTGACGGCCATATATGGAACGAAGCCCCACAATCACCACCAGCGCGGCGGCTCCGCCATACGCAAGTCCTTGGACTTTATTTGAAAACCTGGCTATTCCTCTGGCCTCATTGCCACCGGACAGGTTAGCTGAATACTGATCAGTTGCCATAATTTGTTCCCATTCTGTTCTTCTCCTGCTGCCTAAACGTCATTAATTTTGAATACAAACATAGGTGAATATATCAAAAAAGCGTCGGCTTTCAAAAAGAGTACGACGCCCGTTGTACCTGATTAGTACAATTGCGATGCCAGCCGATCCCCTAAATAGTTATCGGCTAAAGTATGTACCGACTTAAGTCACGATTCTTGGCAATAGACGAAAGTTTAGTCAAAACCATCTCACGGTCGACAAGTATTTTCTTCTCCTTAAGCTCGTCAGGCGCATCGAACAAGACATCGTCAAGAAGGGAAGTCATAATCGTATGCAGTCGTCGTGCGCCGATATTTTCGACGTTCTCATTTACTTCGCTTGCAATTTTGGCGATCTCGGTAATTCCGTCTTCCGAGAATTCAATTTCAATGCCTTCGGTCTCGATCAGAGCTGCGTATTGTTTGAGGAGAGCATTTTGAGGCGTTGTCAGGATCTTGACGAAATCCTCTTCGGTCAGGCTGTTCAATTCCACTCGGATTGGAAATCTTCCCTGAAGTTCCGGTATGAGGTCTGATGGTTTTGAGACATGGAACGCTCCCGAAGCGATGAACAACACATGATCCGTCTTCACCATCCCGTATTTCGTCATCACGTTGGATCCTTCGACGATCGGCAACAAATCCCGCTGTACGCCTTCACGCGAAACGTCCGGTCCGCTTGTCGATTTGGTGCCTGCAATTTTATCGATCTCATCAAGGAACACGATGCCGGAATTCTCAACGCGTTGAATTGCTTCTTTGATCGCTGCATCCTGATCGATTAACTTCTTCGCTTCTTCATTTGCGATGATCAGGCGGGCATCGGCGATGGACATCTTCCGCTTCTTCGTCTTCTTCGGCATTAAGCCGCCGAACATTTCTTGAAGATTCACACCCATATCCTCGAGATTCATCGGGCCGATTACCTGCATCAACGGCGCGTCTGCCGAAGCGGAGACATCGAGCTCAATAACTTTGTCTTCCAGCTTACCATCGCGCAGCTTCGTCCTGAATTTTTCCCGAGTAGAATTTCCCTCGTCAGAATCGGCAACAGAAGTGGACGATTCATCCATGTCGTTCGTTTGTCGTTTGCGCTGCGGAGGAACCAGAATGTCAAGCAGGCGTTCTTCTGTCAGATCTTTCGCCTTGTCGTTCACCTCGGCGCGCTTCTCCGCTTTTACCATGTTCATCGCGTATTCAGTCAGGTCGCGAATAATCGATTCGACGTCGCGGCCGACATATCCCACCTCGGTAAATTTCGATGCTTCAACTTTGATAAACGGCGCATCAGAAAGCTTCGCAAGGCGGCGGGCAATTTCCGTTTTCCCCACTCCGGTCGGGCCGATCATGATAATATTATTCGGCATGATTTCTTCACGCAAGCCCGAGGGTACTTGCAGCCGGCGCCATCGGTTGCGTAACGCAATTGCAACGGACTTCTTTGCGTTCTGCTGGCCGATGATATACTTGTCGAGTTCCCGGACAATTTCCCGCGGCGTAAGTTCTCTCGCCCGTTGTTCTGAAGCAGGTTTTACAGATGAGTTTTTCATGTGTTAGAGTTCTTCGATAGAGAGATTTTTATTTGTGTAGATACAAATGTCGCCCGCGGTTTTCAATGACTCTTCAACAATTTCACGGGCGGAAAGGTTGGAGTGCTTTACCAGCATACGTGCCGCGGCAAGTGCATAGCTGCCGCCGGAACCGATTGCAATAATGCCATCGTCGGGTTCGATCAACTCGCCGGTGCCGGAAATTACAAGCCCTTTATCCTTATTCAGAACAGCAAGCAACGCTTCAAGATTCCGGAGATATTTGTCTGTGCGCCATTCTTTTGCCAACTCCACTGCAGCCCGCTCCAGATTTCCGCGATGCTTTTCGAGATAATCCTCAAATTTTGTAAACAGGGTTATCGCATCCGCAGCGGAGCCCGCAAAACCCGCCAACACGGAATCGTTATGCAGCTTGCGGACTTTCTTCGCTCCCTGTTTCATGACCGTATTGCCGACAGTCACCTGCCCGTCGGACCCGATAACAGTCTTTCCCTTGAACGTCATTCCAATGACGGTAGTTGCACGAATAATTTCAGGCATAGGAAGCTCGGGAGAATGAAATGGAGGGTTATTTAAGCTTGCGGCGGAGACGAGCGACGGGAATTTGCATTGCTTCGCGATATTTTGCCACCGTTCTGCGTGCAATGTTCAGCCCCTGCTCGTTAAGAAGCTTTCCGAGTTTATCATCACTAAGAGGTTTCTGCGGGTCTTCAGCATCGATGAGTGTCTTGAGCTTGATTTTCACTTCTTTGTTCGAGACCTCTTCGCCATCTGTTGTGCTGATCGAATCGCTGAAGAAATAGCGTAGTGAAAAAACTCCGTAGTCCGTCTGCACAAACTTGCTGTTCACGACGCGGCTAATAGTTGAAATGTCCATCATGATAACTTCGGAGATATCTTTGTAGATCATCGGCCTTAAACCTTCCCCCGTCTCGAAAAAAGTCCGCTGCTTATCGACGATCGTCTGCATCACTTTCAGCATTGTTTCCCGCCGTTGGTGTATCGAACTGATAAACCACTTTGCAGCTTCAAACCGCTGGCGAATAAAATCTTTTGCCTCTGTGGGCACGCCATCTTTACGCCGCTTGGACATCAACTCTCTGTACTGTTTGTTGATTTTCAGAGGAGGGATGTTGCGGTCGTTCAGAGAAATAATAAAGTCTTCTTCCGATTGGGTGATGATAAAATCCGGAACAACATAATTCTCATGCGCGGAAAATTCTCCTTCACCCGGTTTCGGGTTAAGATGCTGGACAACTTCGATAACACTTTTTAATTCTTCGAACGTAATGCATAATCTTTTTGCAATCTCTTCGAAATGCCGCATCGTGAAGTCATCGTAGTACTCACGAAGCACGCGCAAGGTCAGGTTCTTGAGATTAGCATCTTCCATTTCCTTGTTCTCGACCTGAATGATCAGGCATTCCTGCAGGCTTCGTGCCGCAATACCGACGGGGTCCAGCCGTTGGATTTTATGCAGAACGCCTTCGGCTTTCTTCAACTCGATATTTGTTGCGTGCGAGAGATTCAAATCCTGCACAATCGAAGCAAGGTCGCGGCGTAAGTACCCATCCTCATCAAGGTTGCCGATAATCTCCGGGCCGACGAGGATTTCGTCGTCATCCAATTCCAACAAATTAAATTGTTCCAACAAGCGATGGTAGAGGGGAATGGAATCCACCATGGGCATGTCTTCTTTTTCCTCGCCGTCAAACGTTTCGTGCGCCTTGTAGCCGGAGTACTCATCCTTCATGAATTCATCAATGCCGTACTCGTCTTCCTTGGCAGCCTTGGTAATTTCCTCAATTTTCTCAGCGCTGTTCGCTTCAGCAACTTCCTCGACTTCGGTTTCTTCTTTTTCGGACTGGGCCTCATCCGCAATCTCATCTTCAATTCCCTCTTCAAGAAGGGGGTTCATCTCGAGTTCAGCCTTTATTTTCTGCTCCAGGGCAAGTGTTGGCAACTGCAGCATCTTCAGGTATTGCACCTGTTGAGGCGACAGCTTCATCATCATTTTATGTTGGAGAGAAAGGTTCAGCATGCCTTAATTATTGAGATCAAACAGTAACGTTATTATCGGCCTTTGTTTTGCACAAATCCAGAAATTTCTGATACCATGCGTCGCCATACTTCCGGGAAAGCGGAACTTTCAGGAATTCGTACAACGGGACCTTTTCATTTTCGCCTTTTGCCCTGCCCGCTGCGCATTCGTTGATCACTTCATAGCGTACAAAATCTTTTCCAAACTGCCGTATGCGGACAGGGAAGAGATGACATGAGAGCGGCTTTCGCCAATCAATCTCACCCTTCAAAAAGGCTTTTTCAAAGCTGCATTGCGCGATGCCGTTTTCAAAATACGCGAAGACGCATTCCCGGTTCTCGATACAATTTGTTGCGAAATCTCCGGGCGAGCCGTCGACCAAGCCCTTCTCTTCAATGGTCCGGATATTCTTTTCGTCGAGGTACTGCTTGACGATGGGGTAGGCCTTCGTTATTTCCAGCACTTCGTCGTCTTCCAGCGGAGCCCCTCGACCGCCCTCTAAAGTACAGCAGGCGCCCTTGCATTGCTCAAGATCGCAACAAAAATGTTCCCGAGCGACAACCGTATCAATAACGGCTTCACCGACTACAAACATACACTCCCCCAAGCCGTTCGATTACTGCTCATAAGATACACAAAAATGAAGTAAGAGAAAAGAGACTTACCGGCACGTTTTGATTTCCCCGGTCCTACGAAACTCTGCGAAACATTTTTCCCGGACTTTGCCGTATCGCTCCCTTAAACTCCAGCGATAGAAGTTGAACGAGAGCATCGGCTGTGGAGAAGCCGGACTTTTCTGCCAATGCATCGATGTGTATCGGTGCGTCGCCCATCGCCTCGTACAATTTCTGTTCGAAGACGGAGAGTTGAAGCGGAGGCTGCTTCTTTTTGCCCTCCGGCGATTTGAGAATCGGTTTTAGCTGGTTTGCGAGCTCTTCAATCACATCATCAGCACTCTCCACCAGCATTGCTTTATCTTGTTTGATGAGAAGATTGCTGCCGCTTGTTCTTTTTTCATTCACCATGCCGGGAACGGCAAACACTTCCCGGTTCTGATCGAAGGCAAGCGACGCAGTAATCATCGCTCCGCCTTCGACCGCCGTCTCGATAATGATTGTGCCCAGAGAAATTCCGCTGACAATCCGGTTGCGTCGGGGAAAATTCGGAGCGTCCGGCTTCGCTCCCATTTTGAATTCAGAAATGATTGCGCCGTCCGCGATGATTCTCTCTGCGAGATCTCTATTTTCCGGCGGATAGATGACATCAACCCCGGAACCGACAACACCAATTGTTCTTCCTCCACCTTTAAGAGTTGCTGCGTGAACAGCGGTGTCGATTCCGCGTGCAAGTCCGCTCACCGTCGTAATGCCGAACTTTGCAAAATCGTGAGAGAACTTCTCCGCCATTTGCCGCCCGTAGTCTGTTGCAGTGCGCGTGCCAACCAGCGCCACGGAATACCGGTCATTCTCCTTCAGTTTGCCGCGGACAAATAAGAACGCGGGAGAGTCGTAGATGTTTTTCAGATTGGGAGGGAATTCCTTATCCCAATACGTAACGACACGGGCCTCTGATTTGTTGAGGCGAGAAAGCTGCTCATCAACAAACTGCTTTGCATGGTCAGCGCCTGAGTCACGAAAGAAATTGACGAAGTTCAAGGCTGTTTTCTTTTCAATCCCAGGCACGTGCACGAGTTCTTTCGCCGGCGCTTTGATTGCGAGATGGGAGTCTTTGAAGTGGGAGAGGAGATTGATGAGTCTTGTAGATCCGATACCGGGGACGGTTGAGAGGATAAGCAGTTCGCGTAAATCAATTTTCATTCCGTCACTCCACAACATCCAGCCCGTCAACAACAGCAACGATCACACTGTGAACCGGAACGTCCGTTTGCTTCAATATTTGCGCTGCAGCTGCGCCTTCCACCACCACGAGAACAGTATCGCCAACGCCCGCATCGACGCTGTCGAGCGCAAGCATGTCCTTGCCGAGCGGCTTGCCATCCAATGTTATCGGCTGGCAGATGAGAATGCGCTTGCCTTCCAGTTGCTGTTTCTTTTGTGGGGCAACGATCGTGCCGGTAACCTTGGAGAGTATCATGTATTGATGATGAAAGAAAGATGTCCGATGGCTTCTGGTTCACCGCCGCCTAAGATAGGATTTTTGCCAAAGGGATGAAAGTTTTTCCCAACTGCTTTTTGATTTTTCATTTGCCTGAAAGTATCTTTGCTGTCGCAATCATTGCACCGATATGCCGCTGCACATGTTCCGCGCCATGGTAAAGAAGGGCAAGCTGATTGGAGGGAAGTCCCGCCCGGCCAACCAAACGGATATCGTGTAATTCTTCCGGTCTGATTTTTCGTAATTGTCCGATTGCCTTTTCAATTTGAGAAATTGTTGCTGCAACCAGTTCCGAAGTTGCCCGACTATCCGGTTCTTGTTCTGACCGAAGAACCATGAATTGTTCATCGGTCAATTTCTCGCCGCGTGCATAGGTGTATAACCTGTCCAAACTGCTCGCGATATGTTTGAGATGAAAACCCACCGAAGCGGCGCCGCCCGGCGTTGCCCGGAGTTGTTCCTCCGTCAATCCTTCGGTAACACGCTGTAGGTCCTCTGCCGCTTGCAGCAGTGAATGTGCAATTGGCATCACTGTGTGATGGACACCTTCAATTGGCCCGCGGAGCCATGGTTCGGGTTTGTTGCTACTGCTCATCTCTTCGGCCATCAACTTAGACTTTTTATCTCTCTCTTAAATTTCTCGACCACTTCCAACGCTTTCTCCATTGTTCTCGCTTCAGCAATTACACGCACAATCGGTTCGGTATTGGATTTGCGGAGATGAACCCAGTAGTCCGGGAAGTCAATCTTCAACCCATCATCCGTATTTATTCTTTCTTCATTCGCATGCGCGGCCTGAACTTTCTTAAGGGCGGCATCCGGAGAGATTGTGCCTAACTCGATTTTCCCTTTTGCAATCTGATATTGAGGCAGGCTCGCCTTTAACTCGGAGACCGACCCGCCGAATTCGGAGAGCAGCTGCAGCAATAACCCGATGCCAACAATTGCATCGCGTCCGGTGTGAACCGCAGGCAGTATCACTCCGCCGCTTCCCTCACCGCCAATTATAGCGCCGATACTTTTCATCCGTTTCGCAACGTTGATTTCGCCGACAGCAGTGCGCTGAACTTTTGCGCCGTATGCTGCAGCTATATCATCGACTGCCCGGGTAGTGGAGAGATTCACGACGACTGATTGCGTGTATGTATGTCCCAGTTGTTTTTCTTTCTCCAATACAAAACGAACCGCTGATGCGATCGTATTCTCCTCGCTGAACGGCTCGCCTTTTTCTGTAATGAGGACGAGACGATCAACATCGGGATCGACCGCAATACCAATGTCTGCCTTTTCGGACTTGACCCGTTGACACAAATCCGTCAGGTTCTCCGGAATGGGCTCAGGCGTGTGGGCGAATATGCCGCTTGCCTCGCAGTTCATTTCTATAACTGTGCAGCCAAGTTCCTTCAGAAGTGTCGGCACAATCAGTCCACCTGCAGAATTTACAGCGTCGAGCACGACTGTAAGTTTTCGCTTTCTGATTGTTTCAACGTTGAGGTAAGGAAGAGAAAGTACCGCATCGATATGTTTGCGAAGCCATGAATCATCCGCAGTGTGTTTTCCGATTTTGTCCCATGACGCATAATGGACTTCGCGGTTATCGGCAATCTTCCACACTGCAGCATTTTCTTCTGCATCCAAAAAGAGACCGGAGGAAGCGAAGAATTTTAATCCATTCCATTGCATCGGATTATGGCTTGCAGTGATAGAAATTCCGCCAGTGCTGCCAAGTTTTTCTACAGCAAGAGCAACAGTTGGCGTGGGACAAACGCCAAGCGCACGGACGTTCACACCCGTTGCAAGCAATGTTGACGACACAATGTTCCCGACAATCTTCCCTGTTACTCGTCCGTCTCTGCCCAGCACAACCTCGGGGTTGTCAGGATTTATGCGCTTGCAGTATTCTCCAAATGCAGCGGCGTACTTTACAACGACGTCAGGAGTCAGGCTCTCGCCGATAATTCCACGGATTCCTGAAATAGATACCATGAGTGACATACGATTGCGACCTGTCGATGAATACGTTTGCGGCAAAAAAGCTCAATCAATTTAGGCAAGGCGTCGTCGATAAGCAATCGGCAGTGGGTCGAGGCTCTAAATTGGCATTGAAACTCGCGCTGTTTTTCGTTACGTTGATGTAAATCATTCCGCCTTGATGTGCGCGCAAACTTCCAAATGAATCAGAATTGAATATAGCAATCGTGGGTGCCGGCAGAGTCGGTTCGGTGCTCGGAAAAGTATTAGTGCAGAACGGCAATAAGATCGTCTGCGTGGTGTCGCGGACAGCCAAATCTGCCCACAAGGCGGGCAAGTTTCTCAAATGCACGAATGTTTCAACCTCCCTGAAGGCAATTCCGAAAAACACGGATCTTGTGTTGATAACGA
>JBKJJX010000197.1:0-13940 GCA_046597825.1 Bacteroidota bacterium
GGCCGGACTCATCATTCCCGTTGTTATCACAGTTTTTTCCGATAAGTCATTCACGTTTGTAACGAAGACTCCACCCGCTGCAGTTCTGTTGAGCAAGGCGGCAAAAGTGGAAAAAGGTTCTGCGGAACCGAATCGCAACAAGGTCGGTAAAGTGACAAGTCAGCAAGTCCGTGAGATTGCGGAAATGAAAATGCCCGACCTGAATGCCGCCACTATCGAAACAGCGATGAGTATGGTTGCAGGCACTGCGCGTTCAATGGGACTTACAGTAGAAGGATAATCATCCGGCAATCGGGTGATGAAGAAAAATCATCATAAAGTGGGAGGTCTGTACATCAGGCCGTTTGAACCACAAGGAGAAATCAAAATGAAATTCAGCAAACGATTCAAAGCAGCCTCGACAAAAGTAGATTCAACGAAGCAGTACACAATTGACGAAGCTATTGCAAAAGTCAAAGAGGGTGCAACAGCAAAGTTTACCGAGTCAGTCGATATTGCGGTTCGGCTTGGCGTCGATCCAAAGAAAGCCGATCAGGCAATCCGAGGAACTGTAGCGTTGCCGCATGGTATCGGACGTGAAGTGCGCGTGCTTGTTCTCGCGAAAGCTCCAAAAGATGCGGAAGCGAAAGCAGCGGGTGCAGATCATGCAGGGCTTGCAGAATACATCACTCAGATTCAGGGCGGCTGGGCTGATATCGATGTTATTATTGCGACACCGGATGTTATGGGTGAGGTTGGAAAGTTGGGCAAGGTGCTCGGGCCGCGTGGACTTATGCCAAACCCGAAGAGCGGTACGGTGACAATGGATGTTGCGAAAGCAGTGAAGGAAGTAAAGGCCGGCAAGATTGAATTCCGTGTCGATAAGGCGGGCATTGTTCATGCATCTATCGGCAAGGCAAATTTTGAAGCAAAACAATTAGCTGATAACCTCCACGCATTTCTGAATACAATTGTGCGCTTGAAGCCGGCATCGGCAAAAGGAACATACGTCCGATCCATCAATCTCTCCAGCACAATGGGACCCGGAGTGAGGATCGATCGGAATCAACTTATCGCTCACTAAAAATTTCGTGTGTGAAGTTTGCAGCGTTGCATTCTTCACAAGAAAAAGAATTTACGCACTCGCTTTAAACTCAGTTTTGTCCCTTGCCGGGCAGGTCACTGACCCGGGCTTCTCTCTGGACACAACACAACGGAAAGATTCATGAAAAAGTCAGAAAAAGAACAAGTCATTACCGAAGTAGCCGAGACTGTCTCGCGCTCGACGGCAATGTACTTCACTGACTTCTCGGGCTTGACTGTGGAGCAAGCGACGGATTTACGTCGCGAGCTGCGCAAGGCGGGCATCGAGTATCGTGTCGTGAAGAATACATTGATCAAGAAAGCGCTGGAACAGGCAACAGGATACGATAAGGTGTACGACAAGCTTGTTGGCCCGACGGGCATCGCGTTTGCATTTGAAGATGCGGTCGTCCCTGCAAAGGTCATCAACAAATTCATCGAGAAGAATCAAAAGCTCTCGCTGAAAATTGCTGTGCTCGACAAGCAGGTATACGACGGGTCGAAATTGAAAGAGCTTTCACAATTGCCATCGAAGAAAGAAGTAATGGCGTCGATCCTTGGAAGCATTCAATCGCCGCTTGCAGGCGTGCCATCGGTTGTTAATGCCGTGCTGCGCGACCTTGTCAGTGTCGTCAGTGAAATAGAAAAGAAGAAGGCTGCATAAGCTTCTTCGGGAACTCAGAATTGTTTAATCAATAGGAGATATACAATGTCAGCAGTTGCAGAAATCGTAGAGAAAATTGAGAAGCTTACACTTCTTGAGGCAGTCGAACTCAAAAAATCGCTCGAAGAGAAGTTCGGCGTAACCGCAGCAGCCCCGATGATGATGGGCGCAATGCCCGGTGCAGGTGCAGCAGCAGCGCCGGCAGTTGAAGAGAAGACGGAATTCAACGTCCTTCTTAAAGAAGCGGGTGCACAGAAAATCAATGTTATCAAAGTTGTTCGTGCAGCAACGGGTCTTGGCTTGAAAGAAGCAAAGGATCTCGTCGACGGCGCACCGAAGGTCGTAAAGGAAGCTTTACCGAAGGCAGACGCAGAGAAGCTGAAGAAGGAGCTCGAGGAAGCAGGAGCAAAAGTAGAGTTGGCTTAACTCTCTTGAAGTTCGAATCAACCCGCTCACGTTTTCAACACGTGCGCGGGAATGATTCTCCCGGCACTGCAAATTTTTTTGCAGAATTCTTTTTCATAAAAAGACGGTTTTCGGCGTGAGTGATTCCCTTGTAAGAAATTTTAGCCGATAATGCGGAGTTCAGAACGACTCCCCGTTATCGGCTTGCTATTTCTTTAATCGGGGATAAAGGGTTTAGGTTTATTTACAGTCATTTTAAGAAGGAGTGGTGCTCTTGAAGAACCAATCCAAAAGAATTTCGTTCGGAAAGATTCCGGAAGTCATCGAGTCACCGGATTTACTCAACATTCAACTCGAGTCGTGGGAAGCTTTTTTACAGAGAGATGTGACTCCATCGCGCAGAAAGAGCAAGGGCCTGCAAGCCGTGTTCAAAATGAATTTTCCGGTCACTGATGCCCGCGAGAATTTTCTGCTGGAGTTCGTGGAATATTATGTCGAGAAGGAAAAATACTCCGTCTCGGAATGCGAAGAGCGCGGACTGACGTATGCCGTGCCTCTGAAAGCGAAGCTTCGTCTGTCCCAGAAAGCGGAAGACGGCAAGAGCTTCATCAATACAATCGAACAGGATGTGTACCTCGGCAACTTGCCGACAATGACACATCGCGGAACGTACATCATTAATGGCGCCGAGCGTGTAGTCGTCAGCCAGCTGCATCGTTCCCCGGGCGTGTTCTTTAGCGAGACGACCCATCCGAACGGCACGCCGATTTTCTCCGCACGTATCATTCCGTTCCGCGGCTCGTGGGTTGAGTTCACGACCGATATCAACAACGTGATGTACGCGTATATCGGCCGGAAAAAGAAATTCCCGGCAACAACATTATTGCGCGCATTGGGATATTCATCCGATGATGAAATTCTTGAGTTGTTCAATCTGGTTGAAGAAGTGGATGTCGCGAAAGCCGACATGAAGGATTACGTCGGCCGCGTTATTTGCGGTGATGTGATCGACAAAAAGACCGGCGAGATCTTCATCAACAAAGATGCAGTGCTCACAGAAGATCATCTGAAGTCTATCAAGAAATCAAACATCAAAAAAATCCGTTTCCTCCAGCAGCAAGGCAACGAAGAGTCCATCATTGCAAAGACGATCATGAAGGACAGTGTACGCTCCGAGGAAGACGCTCTTGGTGCAATTTATAAGCAGCTGCGTTCCGGCGAAGCCCCGGATCTGGAAACAGCAAAGGGTCTGATCGAACGTCTCTTCTTCAATGAGAAACGTTACGACCTGGGCGATGTCGGCCGTTATCGCATCAACCAAAAACTTAATCTCGATATCCCCGTTTCGACGACAACATTGACGAAGCAGGATATCGTTGCCATCATCAGTTATCTGATCGAGCTTCAACAGGGCAAACGTTCTGTTGATGATATCGATCATCTTGGAAACCGCCGCGTACGAACTGTCGGCGAGCAGATTGCACAACAGTTTAATATCGGGCTGGCGAGAATGGCGCGTACCATTCGTGAACGTTTGAATGTCCGCGACAGTGAAAATCTTACTCCGCAGGATTTGGTCAACGCACGAACCATTACAAGCGTTATTAATGCGTTCTTTGGAACAAATCCGCTTTCGCAATTTATGGATCAGACCAATCCGCTTGCTGAACTGACGAACAAGCGGCGCATGTCCGCCCTTGGACCCGGTGGTTTGACGCGTGAGCGCGCAGGTTTTGAAGTCCGCGACGTGCACTACACACATTACGGACGCCTTTGCCCGATCGAGACGCCCGAAGGCCCGAACATCGGATTGATTTCTTCGCTTTGTATTCATTCGCGTGTAAACGAATTCGGATTTCTCGAAACGCCATATCGCAAAGTGAAGAACGGCCGCGTGCTTGACGAGATCGAGTTCCTCAACGCCGAGCAGGAAGATAACTACACGATTGCGCAGGCGAATGCGGTACTTGATGGCAAGGGACATTTTGTCGGTGATCGCGTGAAGGCGCGCTATCAGGGAGATTTCCCTGTTGTGAAGCCGGAAGAAGTGCATTACATGGACGTTGCACCGAATCAGATCGTCAGTGCGGCAGCCGGATTGATTCCGTTCCTCGAGCACGATGATGCGAACCGCGCACTCATGGGCTCGAACATGCAGGGCCAGTCCGTACCGTTGGTACAGCCTGAATCACCGCTTGTCGGAACCGGACTCGAAGAGAAAATTGCCCGTGACTCACGCTCACTCATTGTTGCCGAGCGTAATGGAGTTGTGGATTATGTTGATGCCAGCAAGATTATCGTCCTCTATGATATAGATGAGAACTCGACTGAGGCTATCATTTCGTTTGATGATAAACGACGCGTCGAGTACAAGCTGACGAAGTTTTTCCGTACGAACCAGGATACGTGTATCAACCAGCGTGTTGTGGTGAAACCGGGCGACAAAATCCGCAAAGGCGATGTGCTTGTCGATGGGCCGGCAACGGAAGATGGAGAACTTGCCTTAGGCCGGAATGTTCTTGTTGCGTTCATGCCGTGGCACGGATACAACTTTGAAGACGCCATTGTTATCGGTGAGCGGATTGTTTCGCAGGATATCTTTACTTCCATTCACATCGAAGAGTTTGAACTTCAGGTGCGCGACACAAAGCGCGGGGAAGAAGAACTCACGCGTGAAATTCCAAACGTGAGTGAAGATGCGACAAAAGACCTGGACGAAAACGGAATTATCCGTGTCGGTGCGGAAGTCCTTGAAGGCGATATTCTCATCGGAAAAATAACCCCGAAAGGCGAATCAGACCCGACGCCGGAAGAGAAACTGCTGAAGGCAATTTTCGGTGAAAAGGCAGGCGATGTAAAAGATGCATCGCTGAAGGCGCCTCCCGGAATGAAGGGCATCGTTATCACCACCAAGCTTTTCAGCCGTAAGAAAAAAGACGCTGAGTCCAAGAAAGATGATAAAAAGAAGAGTGATGCACTTGATCGTTCGCGGCGTAAAATGCTGGCAGAAGTCCGTGAACGTCTTGGGAACAAACTCGGATTGGTGCTTGATGGAGAAAAGTCAACCGGTGTGCGCGACACAGATGGAAATGTAGTGTTCCGTGCCGCAACACAGTTCAAAGCCGATACTTTCCTTACGTATGAGGATGTCGAGAAACTTGACTTCAACGCCGATTGGGTTGATGACAAGAAAAAGAATACGACGGTCAACAAAATTTTCACAAATTATTTCGACCGCGTAAACAGTATCGAAGAGGAATTCCGCCACGAGAAGAACAAGGTTCAGCTCGGCGATGAACTGCCTCCCGGTGTTGTCCAGCTTGCAAAAGTCTACGTCGCAAAGAAGCGAAAACTTTCTGTCGGCGATAAGATGGCGGGACGTCACGGTAACAAAGGCGTTGTCTCCCGCATTGTTCCTTCGGCTGATATGCCCTTCTTGCCGGATGGAACCCCGGTGGACATCGTCTTGAATCCGCTCGGTGTGCCGTCGCGTATGAATCTCGGACAGCTATACGAGACCGCTCTCGGTTGGGCTGCAAAAAGTCTCGGGGTGAAATTTGCTACCCCGATTTTCGACGGCGCATCGTGGGAAGATGTTCAGGTGCAATTGGAAAAAGCCGGACTCGACAAGGGTTCGAAATCGGTTTTGTACGATGGACGATCAGGCGAAAAGTTCGACCAGGAAGTTACGGTGGGATATATTTACATGCTGAAACTTTCCCATCTCGTCGACGATAAAATTCACGCACGGTCCATCGGGCCATACTCTCTTATTACCCAACAACCGTTGGGCGGCAAGGCGCAATTTGGCGGCCAGAGATTCGGCGAAATGGAAGTCTGGGCGCTTGAAGGATATGGTGCATCTCACGTGTTACAGGAAATGCTGACCGTCAAGAGCGACGACGTTTCCGGACGCGCAAAGGTGTACGAGGCAATCGTTAAGGGAGATAATCTTCCAGAAGCAAACATTCCGGAATCGTTCAACGTTCTGGTGCGTGAGCTGATGGGTCTTGGATTAGATGTGAAGTTGGATTAGTAGTGCTGAGCGCGCAGGTGCAACGGTTGCACCTGCGCTGTCAACCGACATCTCACACGAAAACTGTTTGGAGGAAATGCAATGGCTTTCATGCACGAAAAAGAAACACGAAAGAATTTTTCACGAATTACAATCAGCCTCGCATCGAGCGACATGATTTTGCAACGCTCGCACGGCGAAGTAACCAAGCCCGAGACAATCAACTACCGATCGTTCCGTCCGGAGAAAGACGGATTATTCTGCGAGAAGATTTTCGGGCCGGTACGCGATTGGGAATGTCACTGCGGAAAATATAAACGCATCCGTTACCGCGGGATTATCTGTGATCGTTGCGGTGTCGAAGTAACACAGAAGAGCGTGCGCCGCGAGCGGATGGGACATATTGCGCTTGCCGTTCCGATTGTGCACATCTGGTATTTCCGTTCACTGCCGTCGAAGATCGGCTATGTGCTCGGCATGACTGCAAAGGATTTGGAAAAAATCATCTATTACGAATCGTACATCGTTGTCAATCCCGGCATGACCGGCTTGCGCAAGAAGGATTTGTTGACTGAAGAACAATACTTCGAAACGCTCGCAACTCTACCGGAAAATAACGACGACCTTGAGGTTACCGACAAACGCCGCTTCGTTGCAAAAATTGGCGGCGAGGCGATTAAAGATCTTCTGAAGCAAGTCGAAATTCCTTCCCTTGCCGCAGAACTGCGCGCACAGATTATGGAAGAAACGTCTGCGCAGAAAAAGCAGGATGCGCTGAAACGTTTGCGCGTTGTTGAGGCATTCCGCGAACGCGAAGATGGCCCGTTGAACCGTCCCGAGTGGATGGTGCTGGACATTATTCCTGTCATTCCGCCCGAATTGCGTCCGCTTGTTCCTTTGGAAGGCGGCCGTTTTGCAACGTCTGATTTGAATGATTTGTACCGTCGCGTTATCATCCGCAACAATCGCTTGAAACGCCTTATCGATATCAAGGCGCCGGATGTTATTTTGCGAAATGAAAAGCGCATGTTGCAGGAAGCTGTCGACTCGCTGTTTGATAACTCGCGTCGCGTGAATGCTGTCCGCAGTGATAATAATAGAGCATTGAAATCCCTCTCTGATATGCTGAAGGGAAAGCAGGGGCGTTTCCGTCAGAACTTGCTCGGAAAGCGTGTCGATTATTCCGGCCGTTCGGTAATTGTGGTTGGGCCTGAGCTTCAGCTTCATCAATGCGGTATCCCGAAAGATATGGCTGTGGAATTGTTCAAGCCGTTTATCATTCGAAAGTTGATTGAGCGCGGTATTGTGAAGACTGTGAAGAGCGCGAAGAAAACTGTGGACAAGAAGGGGCCCGAGGTTTGGGAAATTCTTGAAAACATTATCGACGGACACCCGGTTTTGTTAAACCGTGCGCCGACGCTGCATCGACTTGGCATTCAGGCGTTCCAACCGGTTCTCGTTGAAGGTAAAGCGATCCGTATTCACCCGATGGTGTGTACCGCATTCAACGCAGACTTCGATGGCGATCAGATGGCGGTGCACGTTCCGTTGTCATTCGATGCGCAGCTCGAAGCCCGCATTCTTATGTTGTCGAGCCATAACATTCTGTCACCGGCATCCGGCGCGCCGATTGTAACGCCGACACAAGACCAGGTGCTCGGGTGTTATTATCTGACTAAATCAAAGCAAGGTGATCTGGGTGAAGGGATGATCTTCTCCGAAATGCAGGAGGCGATCATTGCCTACAATTACGGGAAAGTTGCGTTGCATTCAATCATCAAAGTCCGCATAAACGGAAAGCTGATTGAGACAACAACAGGCCGCGTTATCTTCAACCAGATTGTTCCCAAGGAGATCGGTTTCATTAATGAGTTGTTGAACAAGAAACGGCTCGTTCAGATTATCGCATCGTCATTCCGTAAAGTCGGTAACCTGAAGACCGCAGGGTTCCTCGATCAGCTCAAGGAACTCGGTTTCCGCTATGCGACCAAGGGCGGTTTGTCGGTGAGTCTGGAAGATGTTCAGGTGCCGAAAGAAAAAGAAGAGATCATCACAAAAGCACAAAAAAGTGTGGATGAAGTATACTCGCAGTATACGCGCGGCTTCATCACCAACGGTGAACGATACAATAAAGTAATCGACATCTGGACAAAGGCGACAATCCGGGTTGCGGAAAAACTTTTTGATTCACTGCAACACTCACGGGCCGGATTTAACTCATTGTATATGATGGTGGATTCCGGTGCCCGCGGTTCGAAAGAACAGGTTCGTCAGCTTGCTGGAATGCGCGGACTGATGGCAAAGCCGCAGAAATCCTTGTCCGGGGCAACGGGCGAATTGATTGAGAATCCGATTATCGCAAACTTCCGTGAAGGGCTTTCCATTCTGGAATACTTCATCTCAACGCACGGCGCCCGTAAGGGTCTTGCTGATACAGCCCTGAAGACAGCTGATGCCGGATATTTGACACGTCGACTTGTGGACGTTGCGCAAGACGCAATTATAAAGGAAGAAGATTGTGGAACTATTCGCGGTGTCATCACCGGCGCATTGAAAGAAGGAGAAGACATTAAAGAACCGCTCGCGGAGCGTATTCTCGGCCGTGTTGCCGTTCACAATGTTATTGATCCGCTATCGCACAAAGTAATTGTCGAAGCGGGAGAGATGATCGATGAAGAGACTGCAAATCTTATTGCTGAGACTTCAATCGAAACCGTCGAAATCCGGTCGGTGCTTACATGCGAAGCGAAACGCGGCATTTGCGCACGATGCTATGGCCGTAATCTCAGCACGAGCAAGATGGTTCAAATCGGTGAAACGGTCGGCATTATCGCGGCGCAATCAATCGGCGAGCCCGGTACGCAATTAACACTGCGAACGTTCCACACCGGCGGTGCTGCCAGCTTGAGTGCTTCGCAATCGCAGGTAACATCAAAGTTCGATGGCAAGCTGAAGTATGAAGGCATCAAATCTTTGACTCTCGACAGCGATGAGGGACCAAAAATTCTTGTAACGGGACGAAGCGGCATTGTCAACGTTCTCGACCGCGATAACAGGATGATGACCAAGTACGATGTTCCCTACGGTGCAACATTGCTGAAGAAGGATGGATCGAAAGTTGCGAAGGGTGAGATTATTTATGAGTGGGATCCGTACAACGCCGTTATTATATCCGAGCATCCGGGTCGCATCAAGTACATGGACTTGAAGGATAATGTTACTGTGCGTGAGGAACCGGATGAGCAAACGGGACATATTCAAAAAGTAGTTATCGATTCCCGCGATCGTACGCTAAGCCCGAGCATTCAGATAACAGATGCGAAGGGAAAGAAGATTGCGAACTACATTATTCCGACGCGTGCGCATATCAATGTGGACGACGGACAAGAAATCGGTGCAGGTACCGTGCTCGTTAAGATTCCCCGTGACATCGGAAAGAACCGCGACATCACCGGTGGCTTACCTCGCGTGACGGAATTGTTCGAAGCGCGTTCACCGCAGGACCCGGCAATTGTTTCAGAGATTGACGGCTCGGTGAGTTTTGGCGCTCAAAAGCGCGGATCGCGCGAAGTAATTGTGACGAGTCATGACGGTAAAGACATCCGCAAGTACCCGATTCCCTTAGGCAAGCACGTGCTTGTGCAGGAGAACGATGTAGTGCGGGCAGGCGAGCGTTTATCCGACGGCTCAATTGATCCGCACGACATTCTGCGTATCAAGGGTGTCCGTGAAGTTCAGGAATATCTCGTCAATGAAATTCAGGAAGTGTACCGGATTCAGGGTGTGAAGATCAACGATAAGCACATTGAAGCAATTGTGCGACAGATGATGCAGAAACTCCGTGTGGCGAATTCCGGTGACACAAAATTTCTTGAAGGAGATTACGTTGACAAGCTGAAGTTTGAACAGGAGAATGAAGAACTCCGGGACAAGGTTGTTATCATCAGTAAGGGCGATTCGAAATTCAAGAACGGTCAGATTATCACGAAGAAGAAGGCGCGTGAAACCAACGGTGACTTGCGTAAGAAAAGCAAGAAGGTTGTCGAATATAAAGATGCGGAACCCGCGACATCCGAACCGGTATTGTTGGGAATTACCTCAGCAGCACTTTCAACCGACAGCTTTATTTCTGCAGCATCGTTCCAGGAAACAACAAAAGTTCTTACAGATGCAGCAATCGAGGGACGAGTCGATAGTTTGTTGGGCCTGAAAGAAAACGTCATTATGGGCCATCTTATTCCGGCAGGAACAGGATTGAAGTACTTCAAAGAAATTCTTGTTACCACAAAGGATGGTATCCGACCGGACGAGGAAGCAACAGGGACTACGGCGAAAAAAAGAAAAGAAAAAGCAGCTGTGAGTTGACAACTCGCTCATGTCCGCAGGTAGAAATCGTCCGTTAAGAATTTCTAATTGAACTACTATTGTCAGCATGGTTGACAATCAGCCACCAAATAGGTATCTTTATAAACTTTTAAAACCCATTTCCGCACAAGAGAAGTCTAGCGAGGAATTTTTTTGCCTACGATCAACCAATTAATACGCAAGAGCCGGAAGCAGGTAACCTATAAGTCCAAGGCCCCTGCAATGGATAAAAGCCCGCAAAAGCGTGGCGTTTGTACCCGTGTATACACAACAACCCCAAAAAAGCCAAACTCGGCTTTGCGGAAAGTTGCCCGTGTCAGGCTGACGAATGGTATTGAAGTGACGGCTTATATTCCGGGTGAGGGACATAACTTGCAAGAGCACTCAATTGTCATGATTCGCGGCGGACGTGTGAAGGATTTGCCGGGTGTTCGCTACCATATTATTCGTGGAACTCTTGATACTGCCGGTGTTGCAGATCGGAAGCAAGGTCGCTCGAAATACGGCGCCAAGAAAGCGAAGGCGTAGCCATGAGAAAGAAAACAGCAGAGCGACGTCAGACAGTCCCGGATGCGAAATACGGCGATGTTGCTGTCGCACAGTTTATCAATTCGGTTATGAAGGACGGAAAGAAACATACTGCGCGACGCATTATGTATGATGCTTTTGAATTGATTGAACAGCGGACACAGAAACCGGGGCTTGATGTTTTTAAGAAGGCACTACATAACACTCGTCCGATGTTGGAAGTAAAGGCGAGGCGCGTTGGCGGTGCCACGTATCAGGTGCCGACGGAAGTTCGTTCGGACCGGGGCGTTGCACTTGCAATTCGATGGCTCATCAATTACGCAAGCGACCGAAAAGATAAGTCGATGGCGCAAAAGCTTGCTGCTGAATTTATCGCAGCATCGAACGGTGAAGGAAGCGCAATAAAGAAAAAGGAAGATGTCCACAAGATGGCGGAAGCAAACAAAGCGTTTGCCCACTTCAAGTGGTAATGAGGGACGTGAACTAGAAGACTTATGCCAAGACAGTATCCATTAGATCGAACTCGAAATATAGGAATTAGCGCGCACATTGATGCGGGCAAAACCACCACGACGGAACGCATACTCTTTTACACTGGAGTATTGCATCGCATCGGAGAAGTGCATGATGGTGCAGCCACTATGGATTGGATGGAGCAGGAGAAGGAACGCGGTATTACCATTACATCGGCCGCAACAACCTGTTTCTGGAATAATCATCGCGTCAATATTATTGACACACCGGGCCATGTGGATTTCACCGCCGAAGTAGAACGATCACTGCGCGTGCTTGATGGTGCTATCGCGTTATTCTGTTCCGTTGGCGGCGTAGAACCACAGTCCGAAACAGTTTGGCGCCAGATGGACAAGTATGGTGTGCCGCGTATTGCGTTTGTCAACAAGATGGATCGCGTTGGTGCGGATTTCCTTAGTTGCGTGGACATGATTAAGGACCGTTTGGGAGCGAACGCTGTTCCTATTCAGTTGCCTGTTGGTGAAGGCGATCTGTTCGCAGGCATTATCGATCTCGTGACAATGAAGGCGCGCATGTATAATGATGCAGCCCTCGGAACCAAGAATTGGGAAGACCTGGATATACCGCACGATATGCAGGCAAAAGCACAGGAATGGCGCACGAAAATGCTTGAAGCTGTTTCCGACGAAGATGATACTCTTCTCGAAAAATATCTTGAAGGCAAAGAAATTACGCCAAAAGAAATCATGGTTGTGTTGCGCCGTGCGGCTCTTAAGGCAAGCATCATTCCTGTCCTCTGCGGTTCATCGTTCAAGAACAAGGGCGTGCAATCGCTTCTGGATGCTGTCATCGATTATCTGCCGTCGCCTTTGGATGTTGCCGAAGGCAGAGTTCAGGGTCATCATGTAAATACGAACGATCATATTTACCGTCAGGTTAGTGACAAGGAAAAGTTCAGCGCTCTTGCATTCAAGATCATGACAGATCCGTTTGTTGGAAAGCTTACATACTTCCGTGTTTACTCCGGAACGTTGAAGGCGGGTTCGTATGTCTATAATCCTGTCTCCGAAAAGAAGGAGCGTATCAGCCGCATTCTTCGTATGCACGCAAACACGCGTGAAGATGTCGAAGAAGCATATGCGGGCGATATCTGCGCAGCAGTGGGCTTGAAGTTCACGCGCACAGGCGATACGCTGTGCGATGAGAATGATCCGATCGTGCTGGAGAAGATGACATTCCCTGAGCCGGTTATCCATGTTGCGATTGAACCGAAGACGAAAGTCGATCAGGAAAAAATGGGCGAGGCTCTTGCGAAGTTGTCAGAGGAAGACCCGACATTCCGTGTTGCAACGAATGAGGAAACCGGGCAAACAATCATCAGCGGCATGGGCGAGCTTCATCTTGAAATTATTGTTGATCGGATGAAGCGCGAATTCCGTGTTGAAGCGAATATTGGAAAGCCGCAGGTTGCATACAAAGAAACCATTCGCAAGAAGGTTCAGGCGGAAGGAAAATTTGTACGCCAGTCCGGTGGTCGCGGTCAGTTTGGTCATGTGTGGTTGGAAATCGAACCAAACGAAAAAGGCAAAGGGTTCGAGTTTGAAAATGCAATTGTTGGCGGCGTTGTTCCGAAGGAATACATTCGCCCCGTTGAACAGGGAATTGTTGAAGCGATGAAGAATGGTGTCCTCGCCGGTTATCCGATGGAAGACATCAAGGTGAAGTTGTTTGATGGCTCATACCACGATGTGGATTCGTCTGAAATGGCGTTCAAGATTGCCGGATCGATGGGCTTCAAAGAAGGTGCGCGAAAAGCTAATCCTGTTATTCTTGAACCCGTCATGGCAGTTGAAGTCGTCACGCCGGAAGAATACATGGGCGACGTGATGGGCGACTTGAACTCGCGACGCGGAAAAATCGAAGGCATGACTCCCAGAAAAGATGCGCAGGTCATTCGTGCGATGGTTCCTCTTTCTGAAATGTTCGGTTATTCGACAACATTGCGCTCCATGTCGCAGGGCCGGGCTATCTATTCGATGGAAATTTCACACTACGATGAAACTCCAAAGAGTGTATCCGAACAAATCATTGAAAAAGTAAAAGGCAAAGACGCCGTCGCTGCATAAGCAAAAAACTGAAATCTATTTACCCCTTTAAGCTCAAAGGAGACACAACATGGCAAAAGAAAAATTTAATCGCTCGAAGCCCCACTTGAATATTGGAACCATCGGACATGTGGATCACGGAAAGACAACGTTGACCGCAGCGATCACGATGGTGCTGGCAAAGAAGGGGTTGTCCGAAGTTCGCACGTTCGATTCGATTGACAATGCCCCGGAAGAACGCGAGCGCGGTATTACAATCGCAACCGCGCACGTGGAATACTCCACAGAGAAGCGCCACTACGCGCACGTTGACTGCCCCGGC
>JBKJJX010000028.1:0-32611 GCA_046597825.1 Bacteroidota bacterium
GTATCCTCATGAACCGCTTCAATATCAATCCACCACTGCTCGCCAAATGTCGCTCCCTCCCACAACACTTCGCCGGTATTCCGGTTCACGCAAAAGAACGATGCCTCTTTCTTTTCCAGGTTTCGGCATTCGCCAATGAGTTTCCCCGACGAACTCGGGACGAGCCGCCAGATAACACCGGCCGCTTCGTAGCGCCACGCAGGTTTGATTGTGTTTGTTTGAATGCCGGGCACTTTTATCAGAATAGAATATGAATAGAATTTTGCTTTGCAAAGATACTATACAGGGGGTGGAAGTTCAAGCCGGCCCATTGTCACCTGAAGTGTTCAATAAGAACACTCTTCATTTGTTGAAGCGCGAGGGCGCGATGGCTGAGCGTGTTCTTTACTTCCATGCTCATCTCCGCGAACGTTTGATCATAACCCGCGGGAATGAAAATCGAATCGTACCCGAATCCACCCGAACCGCGCGGGACTTCCGTGATTACACCGTGACAAATTCCTTCCACAGTTCTTTCGACACCCGGCGCAACAAATGCAAGCACGCAACGGAAGCGTGCAGCGCGGCGGCGTGGCGGAACACCTTTCATTGCAGCAAGAAGTTTTCTAACATTGTCTGCGTAGGTTGCAGATGGACCTGCGTAGCGTGCCGAGAAAACTCCCGGCGCCTCATTCAAATAATGTACCTCAAGTCCCGTGTCGTCGCCCAATGAAGGCGTCGAGGTCAAACGGAAAACTTCCTGCGCTTTCTTAACAGCGTTCGCTTTTAACGTCTCGCCGTCTTCTTGAATTTCTCCCACCTGCGGAAACGTATCGAGCGTAAGAATTTCTATTCCAGTTCCGGCAAGCAGAAGCCCGATCTCTTCAGCTTTATGTTTGTTATGGGTAGCCAGTACAAGCTTTTTCATTTCTCTCTCATCGTTGATGTGAAATCGTTCACTCTATATTCTTCGTAACAATTGTCCGAGCTCTGTGCGTGCATTGTGTGTGAGACTCCGTTCATCCAAGGATGCATACTGATTGCTTCTGTAGACCCACCTGCCATCCACCATGACAGAATGAACATTCTCCGGCGTACCCGAGTAGACAATGGAAGAATATATCTCATCGTCGCCTTGAGGATCGCAAGAGTTCCATGTCCGGTCAAGATCCAACAGGACAACATCTGCTTTTTTCCCGGGCTCGAGACTTCCGGTTTCGCCCACGATTCCCAGCGTCGCTGCGCCGCCAAGTGTTGCCATCTCAAAAACAGAAAGCGCATTCATTGCCACCGGACCGTGAATTGGTTTCTGAAGAAGTGCTGCGAACCGCATTTCCTGAAACATATTCAGATTGTTATTGCAGGGAGCGCCATCTGCACCAAGCGAGACTGTAATTCCCTTTGCGCGCAGAGCAGGAATCTGAGCAATACCGGAACCAAGTTTCAAATTCGATGACGGACAATGAAGAACTTTCGCATCGCGTTTCTTCATCAGTTCAATTTCATTGTCGTTCAGCCAGATGCAATGGGCAAGACAGGTATTCGATTGCAGAATCTGGAGGGATTCGAAAAACTCTATATTGTCCATCCCACAGCGATCACGCACAGCATCCATTTCATGCCGGTTCTCCGCGGCGTGCGTATGGAAAAGCATGCCGGGAAAATTCTTCGTCATCTCGTACGCTTCTTTAATCAGCTCATCCGTACAGGAAAGAATAAACCGCGGCGCCACAGCGTAACGAATCCGTCCGTTTGCAGATCCATGAACATGTGCGGCGAACTGAAGTGTTGAGGAGAGAGAATCTTTCGTCGACTCCCTCAGCGGCGGATGAAGTGAATTCACATCCATCATTGCCTTCCCGACAAAGGCGCGGATTCCGGTTTCGGTTACCGCACGGATAACCTCTTCCTCGTGATGCACGCTTCCCATATCCATGATCGTCGTCGTGCCCGAACGCAACAACTCGGCAATTCCCAGCATGGCCGATGCATACATGGACATTGCAGTATGTGCTGCTTCGTAGGGCATAATACGCAGGCGAAGCCAATCAAGCAGCTCAAGGTCATCTGCCAGTCCGCGGAAAAGAGTCTGGCAGAGATGAATGTGTGTTTGAATAAACCCGGGAATCGCGACAAGCGAGCGCCCATCTACAACCTCACAGTCAAATGTTTCCATTGATCCGAGGTCGGCTTCCGTAAGAACTTGAAGGATGGAATTATTTTCAATCAGCAGAGCGCCGTTGCGTACCACACGACGCGTCGCATCCATTGTAACAACACGGGAAAGAGTAAGGAGGGTTTTCATCTACCAATCACTGTGCTCATCGCTTCCTCCACTGTATCAACCGGTACCAGTTCTACGCCGTTTGATTTCAACCCTTTAAGATTATTACGCGGCGCAATCACGCGCTTGAATCCGAGCTTCTTCGCTTCTGCAATTCGTTTTTCAATTTGGTTGATGGTGCGAATTTCGCCGCCGAGCCCGATCTCTCCAACGGCGACCGCCCCCGAGTCAACTGCAATGTCTTTGAGGCTCGAGACAATTGAAAGGGCCATGCCCAAATCAACCGCAGGCTCGTCCGCCCGAACACCTCCGGCGACGTTCACAAATACATCGTACTGACCGATATGGAGGCCCACACGTTTCTCCAGAACTGCGAGCAGCATTTGCAACCGTTTGGAATCGAAGCCGGTGGCAGTGCGTTGCGGAACGCCGTAACTTGTCGGCGCCACAAGGGCCTGCACTTCAAGTAACAGGGGACGCGACCCCTCTACGCTCGCAACAACAGTCGATCCCGAACTCCCTTTTTTTCTTTCCGACAAAAATACTTCGGATGGATTTGCAACTTCACGAAGCCCGCTGTCGTGCATCTCAAAAATTCCGATTTCATTCGTCGAGCCGAAACGATTTTTGGTCGCACGAAGGATCCGGTACGAATAATGCCGCTCGCCTTCGAACTGCAGCACTGTATCGACCATATGCTCGATGACTTTCGGCCCTGCAATGACACCGTCTTTTGTAATATGCCCGACAAGAAATGTCGGAAGCTCCCGCGACTTTGCGAGTCGGGTAAACATCGCCGTCGCTTCACGAACCTGGCCAACGGAGCCCGGCGCACTTTCCAATTCAGGGCGAAACATCGTTTGAATCGAATCGACAATCAGAACATCGGGTGTCGCTTTGTCCAGCACCGCTTCAATGATGTGCAGATTTGTCTCTGCGAGGAGCAGCAAATTTTTTGAAGGCTTTGTTTCAAGCCGGTCAGCGCGAAGCTTCACCTGGTTCGGAGATTCTTCTCCAGTTATGTAGAGAACAACCTGCGAACTCAATGCTGCCGCCATCTGCATCATCAGAGTGGACTTCCCGATCCCGGGATCGCCGCCGATGAGGATGACCGATCCTGCAACGATGCCACCACCGAGCACACGGTCAAGTTCGGGAATCCGCGTGGACATACGCGGTTCCTGGATGGTGCTTACTTCTATAAGAGGAATTGCTCCGGCTGTGCTGCGGATGAGAGTCGAGGTCTGCGGTCTGTTTTTTCCGCGATCAGATAGTTCTTCGACAAACGTATTCCAGCCGGAACAGTTGGGGCATTTGCCGATCCATCGCGGCGATTCGTATGCGCAGGATTGGCAAACATACTTGGTGTGGAGTTTAGACATGAGGCAATATAGCCAGCCATTCCGTGAGATTCAACGCGTCGTCAACAAGAATAACCTTGATACTCAATGGGTACAAAGCTATCTTTCTATCGGGGATGACCGCCTGCAAAAGAAGTTTTCAGCTTCGTTGCCCTCCCGACTTTCAACATCATGGACCAGCGATGATTTTCAGTGGACGTTGAATGAACGACCTCATGCTTCAAGCTACCGATATGGATTACCGGCTGCTCTTCGAGCAAAACCCGCAGCCGATGTTGATCTATGATGTGGAGACACTTCAATTCCTTGCAGTGAACGAGAGCGCAATTCAAAAGTATGGATACGCGCGCGAGGAATTTCTGTCGATGACCCTTGAGCAAATCCGCCCTCCCGAAGATCTGCCCACCTTGTATGAAGCGCTCCACAAGACAAACGATGATCCGACACGCCAGCTGGAGTGGCGCCATAAAAGAAAAGACGGAAGCATCATTATCGTTGAAATACAACTTCGTCCCGTTGTTATTTTCAGCGGACGAAAGGCTCATGTCATTATGATCAATGACATTACCGAACACCTCAGAACCAAAGAAGCCCTCACGCTGAGCGAGGAACGTTTTCGCAAGTTAATGGAAACAACAGCAGCAGCGATCTTTTTCTACTTCGACGACTGCTTTCATTTTGTCAATCAGGCTACAGAGAAAATTACAGGCTACACCAAAGAAGAACTCGCCGGAATGAATATCATGCAGGTCATACACCCTGATGACCGCGAAATGGTAAAAGAACGTGCTGCTGCGAGACTGCGTGGTGAAAAGGTCCCTACCCGCTACGAACTGAAAGTGATTACGAAACTTGGCGAGACCCGCTGGATTGATCTCTCGGCCGGCCTGCTATCGATCGATGGAAAGAATGCAATTATTGCAACGGCTGTGGACATTACGGACAGCAAAATAATTCTTGAAGAGCTTGGCCGGAGTGAAGAACTCACGCACCGCATTCTGGAGGCTGTCCCCGGAGGCATAATTGAAATCTCTGCAGATGGAAGAGTATTACAAGCGAACCTCGAAGCGCAACATTGCTTTGGTTTGTCGCCGCTTCAATTTTTGCAATCGTCCCTCCAGCAACTCTGCCAGAAAATGATTTGGGAAAACGGAACAAAAGTTAACTACGAAGACTTTCCCATTCTTCAATGCCTTAACACAGGGGAACATCAATCCGCTGTGGTCATGGGTGTGCGCCGTGCCGAAGGAGGAATCGCATGGGGTATATTCACGACCGTGCCGCTGCTGGATGTTGCAACCGGCAAAACAAACGGAGCCGTCATTACATTCCTCGACATCACAGGGCGCAAGTTCACTGAAGATGCGTTGCGTGAAAGTGAAGAGCGGTACAGAAAATTCTTTGAAGAGGATCTTACAGGGGACTTTATCGCCGGCACTGACGGTTGCATACTCGCGTGCAATCCGGCATTTGCAAGTATTTTTGGTTTCGAATCCGTTGAAACCGCGATGTTTTCCAACCTCGATGCAATTTATGCCGAGCCACATGCACTCGGCCCGCTCACCGAACTCGTCCGGCAGAAGAAGAAGATTGAATATCATGAATCGGTTGCCCGCGGATGCAACGGAAAGCCCGTATACATTATCGAAAACCTGATCGGGCTGTTCGATGAGGAGGGAGTTCTCATCGGCATTAAAGGATATGTGTTCGACATTACCGCGCACAAGCTGCTTGAACAGCAAATGCGGGAGACCGTGAAGATTGAAGGATTGGGCAGATTGGCGGGAGGAATTGCTCATGACTTCAATAATCTGCTCGGAATCATCCTTGGCTATACTGAGCGTCTTGCCGGCAATAGCAAGAGTGATCAGCGAACGATTCAGGATGTGAAAGCAATTCAAATCGCGGCACAACGCGGGGCGAACCTCGTTCGGCAGCTTCTTACATTCGCACGCAAAACCGATGTTGCATTCGAGGAGATGAACGTTAACAGTATTGTCGAGGAACTGGGCAAACTGCTCAAAGAGACATTCCCCCGGAATATTGTATTGAAGGTTGAAAGCGAAATTGGGATGTCGCCCATCATCGGCGATACCAATCAGATTCATCAGGCTGTGCTTAATCTCTGCGTGAATGCCCGAGATGCAATGCCCTCGGGGGGAACCATCATATTGAAAACGGAAACCGTCACCGGTTTCATGTTGCGTGAAAAATTTCCCGATGCTCAAGCAGATTTCTATGCGAGCATTTCCGTGAAGGATTCCGGGAGCGGAATGAGCGAGGAAGTCCGCAGTAAAATATTCGAGCCATTCTTCTCAACCAAAAGTCCCGGCAAAGGAACAGGATTGGGCCTTGCAGTCGTTCATGGCATCGTCAACTCACATCAGGGTATTATCGATGTAATTTCGTCGCCGGGAAAGGGAACGATATTCAATCTTTATTTCCCCGTTACGCTAACAACCGCGAGGGCAAGTAATTCAGAGCCGGGAGAAGAAAAAATAATACCTGGTGGGGCGGAAACTATTTTGATTGTTGAGGATGAAGAATTGTTGCGCGAACTTGTTCAGACGATGCTCAAAGCAAAAGGATATAACGTTCTGGTTGCGGGAGATGGCGAAGAGGCGGTTGCAGTGTTCAGGGAACACTACCGTCAGGTACATTTGGTACTAAGCGATCTGGGCTTGCCGAAACTGGGTGGATGGGAAGCGTGTCAGGAGATGAAAAAAATCAATCCGAATATCAAACTGGTGATTGCAAGCGGATATCTCGACCCGACTTCCAAACAGGAAATGCTGTTGGGTGGCGTGACGGAATTTGTCCACAAACCATATCTTGCCGGCGAACTGACAGCAAAGCTGCGGGAGATGCTTGATGAACCGGCGGAGACAGCAGGCTGACGATTCAATTGCCGAGCATAAATATTTTCTCATGCGGCCTTAGATCATCGTACATCCGTTGCAGGGCGCGAAATGCATCCTGACTTCCGCGTTGTCCGCTGCTGCGATAAAGCCGCGCCGCCTCCCCTTTATTCTGCAGAACTCCCGTTCCGGTCTCATAGCAATACGCCAAGGCAAACTCCGCAAGGATAGAGCCCTCACTCAATGCTTTTAACAATACCGCAATTGCAGGCTCATAGTCTTTCTTCGCGCCGCGAATCTTGAGAATCGCGAGACGCGTGCCTGCTTCGTTGCTGCCGAGCGCAGCAGCTTTACGCCACAACCGTTCCGCTGCATGCTGATCGCGCTTCACCCATCTGCCTGAATTGTAACACAATCCAAGTTCAACGATTGCCGGAATGAAATTCCTGCCCGCCGCCTGTTCGAGCATTTGCAGCGCCTGTGCTTCAGTAAGCTGACCATCAAAACCCAACCCCACCAGACATGCCCATGTGAAGAGTGCATCGCTGTCGTGCGCATTGACCCTAGCTTTCAGGACGTTGAAAAAATCTTTTTCGCGGATGAGCATGTATAACAGCCGCGACGCCCGCGGAGAATCCAATCGCACGGCACGGACGTACAACGTTGCAGCGCCAACAACATCTTTCGCCTGCTCGCGCAATCGGCCCAGGAGTGTCAAGGCTTCGGGACTTCCGGCTTCTGCTGCATTATGCAAATGACTGACAGCGGCTGTATCGATCTCCACCTTTCCGTTACGAACCCTCACCGAGTCGGCAACGGCTTCACCTTTTTGCGTTCGCGAAAGAGCGGCTGTTTTTAACGCATCATCCACAAGAATCGAATCAGGCGCCTGCTTGATTGTATCCGGTGAAAAATTCAGAAACGGCAGCTGGAATGTTCCCGAATACGACGGTGGGTCGCCCGACGTTCCCGTTCGATTTGTATCGGAGGGTGAATGATAACCGCGGCGTTCAAATTCTTTGAGTGATTCTTTCGCTGGAACGTAGCCCGAATCGGCTGCAAGCTTCACCCACTTGTATGCGGCGTTCCAATCACGCGGAACGACAAGATTTTCAGTTAAGAATTGCGCTAGAATAAACTGCGCATCGGGCATGCTGCGCTCGGCAGCAAAGCGGAAATTTCTGTATGAGTCAAACGGATTCCATTCCGTTCCCCATCCATTGAATTGAAAAATACCGAGATTGAACCTGGCGAGCAGATGGTTTTGCCCGGCAGCTTTTTTTGTCCAGTACGCCGCCTTGAGCGTATCCGCTTTAAACCCGCGGCCTGTCAGGTATCTGATGCTCAACTCAAACTGAGAAACGGCATCACCGGCATTTGCTTTTTGTTGGACTCTGAATCCCTCCCACAACTGATATGTGGCGTCGGATTGTTCGAGCAGAGGCGATGTAACCGGCGGTCGATAATTTTTGAAGACTGGACTGTTGGGGTTGCGTGGTTTCTCGGCTTGGGAATACGAGGAACAAGGAATCAGAAGAAGGAGAAGAATAAATATTCGAACGTCGTTCATGCGCCGCAGAATCTCTTTATGGTTGCCGCATTCCCGTCATGAACAAGAACGCATCCACAATCTAACAAAAACAAAACCCACTTGCATTGAAACAAAAGCAGAGTCTCGGTTTGGAAGCACGTTTCCGAAATGTCTGCCCGCCTTATTGTTCCTCGGGGCAGGCGTGTTCTTATTCGGAATACGAACCGGGAACAAATTTGAAAGGATGCTGAAAAAGAACACTTCAGCATGACATGGGTTGGGAGGACTAAGCTTGATTTGAAATTGAGGCATTACCGAAACAAACTGGTTCCGATAAAAAGGCACAATTGAATTACTCATACCTCAGCGCGTCGATCGGATCGAGCGTGGACGCCTTCCACGCCGGATACACGCCGAAGACAATGCCCACGAGAGAACAAACGACCAGCCCGATTGCCGTCCAATCCCATGGAATGACTGCCGGCCACTCCAACCAGAATCCGATTGCGTTTCCGGCAAGTACGCCGAGCAGCACGCCCACAATTCCACCCATCTCACAGAGAATGATCGCTTCAACTATAAACTGCATCAGTACGTCTTTTTTTTGTGCTCCGACTGCCTTGCGAATGCCGATTTCACGCGTGCGCTCGGTGACAGAAACAAGCATGATATTCATAATGCCGATACCCGCAGCGACGAGCGCAATGGAACTGATGAACAATGCCCCGAGGCGGACATACAGCGTGAAGGAGTTAAACTCCTTTATAAGGGAGTCGTTCGAGAAATATCCGAAATCATCTTCGTCGCCCGGCGGTACCTTGCGGGCAGTACGCAAGGCCGCCTTTGCTTCCTCAAGACAATCATCGAACACGTCCCTGCTTTCCGCCTTGACCGTAATGTTCACGCTTCTGCCTGCCGACCCGTATTTTCTGAAGAAGGTAGTAATGGGCGTGAGCACGAATGTATTTTCGTTACGCCCCAACGCTCCACCTTTCATTTCCAGAACGCCAATCACTTCATAGATTACTCCATCCACACGCACCTTTTCTCCAAGCGGATTCAGAGAAGGCGGAAAGAGTTTTTCCACGACAGTTTTTCCCAAAAGGACAACATCCCTCTGCGTCTCGATATCTCCGTTTGTAAAGCCCCGTCCTAGTTCAACGGTCATGTCGTTGGTTGTAAGCGCGTCAATCGAGTAGCCACCGATTTCAATATTGGGATTGGTTTTTTCTCCACGCCACACCACCATCTTGCCCCCACTCCAGCATTCTATCCCCACGGAATTGGCAAGTGTAAGATGGTCTCGCACATACAGGGCTTGTTGCAGCGAAATATTTTTCCTGTTGCGCCATTTATGCCGCTCGGCATGTGAGGATGAAAATCCAACACCCCATTTTTGCAATTGAAATGTATTGGCTCCCAAACCTGACAGCCCTTCCTCAATGCTTGAACGCAACACGCCCACAGCGGTCATCACGCCCACAATAGAAAACACTCCGACAACGATCCCCAGTAATGTCAGAAGCGAACGAAGTTTATTTGCCCGGAGCGCACTCAGAGCCATTAACACGCTCTCTCTAAGCTGAAATATTTTGAGATGATTGGATTTCATGGATGATGGAAAAGATGAAGATTAGGTCCGCCACCGTCGCGAGAGAACGCAACTCCGATTTTAAGATTGGAATTGAATCACAACCGGAAGGTTTAGCGGCTTAAGGAGGAACAGGTTGGAAATAATATAGGAATATTCTACTCGTACCTCAACGCTTCGATCGGGTCGAGTGTGGAAGCTTTCCATGCAGGATAGACACCGAAGACGATGCCGACCAGCGAACAGACACCCAGCCCGATCGCTGCCCAATCCCAGGGCATGTAGGGAGGAGTTTCAAGCCAGATGCTTATTCCATTCCCGGCGAGAATCCCGACGAAGACGCCGATGATTCCACCGATCTGACAAAGGATGACTGCTTCGATAATAAATTGGGAGAGAACGTCTTTCTTCTGCGCACCGATCGCTTTGCGTATGCCGATCTCCCGGGTACGTTCAGTGACCGAGACAAGCATGATGTTCATGATGCCCACGCCCGCAGCAAGTAATGCAATCGAACTTACAACGAGAACGCCGATGCGCAAGTACAACGTAAAATCATTGAACTGTTTTACAATCGAGTCGTTGGAGAAATATCCAAAATCGTCTTCATCGCCCGGCGCCACATGGCGTGCTGCGCGAAGAATCATGCGCGACTGTTCGATGGCATCATCCACGACTTCGCGGTTGAGCGCCTTCACCATAACGTGGATGTCCTTATCCTTGCCGTACTTCTGGAAGAATGTACTAATCGGAGTAATAACGAGATTGTCCTGGTTGCCCCCGAGGGCGCCACCCTTGGCTGCGAGCACGCCAATAACCTGATAGATCGTTCCGTCGATGCGCAGTTCTTCCCCAACCGGGTTTACGCTTGGAGGAAACAGTTTGTCTGCAATGGGCTTGCCAAGGATCGCAACCCGCCGGTTCAGGTCGAGGTCTTCATTCGAAATACCACGTCCATTTGCAACCACCCAATCATTCGTGGGCAATCCTTCAACATTCTCGCCTGCAATGCTTACGTTCGGGTTTGTCTTCTCTCCATTCCACCAAACGATTTTGCCGAACTCCCATGCTTCAATTCCAACGGCCTCTGCGAGTGTTGCCTTCTCGCGTATCTGCAATGCCTGTTCGTAGGAAATGTTTTTGCGGTTGCGGAAACGAAACCGCTGGTTGCCACCGCCCCCGGGCCCTTGAGGAAACTTCTGAATCTGAAACGTATTTGCGCCAAGTTGTGTAATGCCTTCTTCGATTGCGTTCCGCAAGACACCCATCGCTGTCATCACCGAGATGATCGAAAATATTCCAACCACAATGCCAAGCAGTGTGAGCACGGAGCGGAGCTTGTTTGCGCGAATGGCACTCATCGCCATCCCGAGGCTTTCCTTAAGACTTATCCAATCGAGCAGGTGCTTACTCATAACGCAACGCCTCCACAGGATCCATCTTCGCTGCACGGTAGGCGGGCAGAAAACCTGAAACAACTCCAACCACCAGTGAAATAATAATCGCAATAAAAACAACCGAGAGCGGCATAGCGGTCGGCAATACTTTATCGACAATCAAGCTGAGAGGAAAAGCCACAGCGAGCCCAATCAATCCCCCGATGAGGCACAACGCAGCGGCTTCGACGAGAAATTGCAATAAGATTGTCCGTTTGCGTGCGCCAATCGCTTTGCGGATTCCGATTTCTTTCGTCCGCTCGGTCACCGATACGAACATGATATTCATAATCCCTATTCCGCCAACAAACAATGAAAGGCTTGTGATGAACAAGCCGATGCCCGAGATGACCAGACTAATCGGGCCGAATGTTTGGGTGAGGAGTTCCTGCTGATTGATGCTGAAATCGTTCGGAACACCGGGCTGCACTTTGCGGATTTTGCGCATGATGCCTTCGACTTCGATTTTCGCATCTTCAAGGACGTTCATTGTTCTTGCGCGAACCTGAACCATCACGTAACGGCGTCCGCCAAAATAACTCTGGAATGCATGGATGGGAATATAGACGCGTGTGTCAGAGGTAAACTCGCCGAACAATCCGCCTTGCTTTTCAAACACACCAAGCACTGTAAAGGGATGGCCGCCAACGCGTATTGTTTTGCCGATCGGATCTTCGTTCGGAAATAGATTCTCGGCTACCACGGCCCCGATGGCGCACACGGGCCGGCCGCCATTCGATTCTTCATCAGAAAAAAACCTTCCATCGATCTGGGTATTACCTGATGCGGAAATATAAGAGGACGTGGTTCCGGTAATGAGGGCTGCATCCATCTGATTCTCGTTATATTTCAGCGGACGACGGGTGTTCATTGTGGGAGCGACAGCGCTGAGTAATGTTGACTGCCGTTCGATCTGGTCGGAGTACTCGACTTTGAAATCACGCCGGTTGCGAAACGACATCCAATCGTCACCGGACACCCACGGAAATTTCTCGATGTACATGACGTCGGTTCCGAATGCTGCCGCACTCTTATCGAACGCCCTGTTTACTCCCTCAATGGCTGTTGCCATAAGAGTGACTGACACGATCCCGATTACGATACCAAGGGTAGTAAGCACCGAGCGGGCTTTGTTCGTCCGGATGGCACGGAACGCAATGATGAGCCCTTCTTTTACTTCAGTCCAGAAGTGCATGAGAACTCCTTCATTCTAAATTCTTGAAAAGAGCGGAATATTCCGTGTCAATACGATATAGTAAGTACTTTTGGCCGTCCAAAGTCAGACTGCCTTTTTCAACGTGTAGGAGCGCCGTTTGTCTTCCGGCAGTGTTTCATCACTTTCAACTTTTCCATCCCGGACACGCACGACACGGTACGCGTGTTCAGCAATCTCGGCTTCGTGCGTCACCAGAATAATTGTATTCCCCTGAGCGTGTAGTTCTTCAAACAATCCCATAATTTCTTCACCGGTTTTGCTATCCAGGTTTCCTGTTGGCTCGTCGGCAAGAATAATAGAAGGCCGTGTCACCAACGCCCGCGCAACAGCAACACGCTGACGCTGGCCGCCGGACAGTTCATTCGGCTTATGATGGCCGCGGTCTCCGAGTCCGACATGCTCCAGAGTCTGCCGGGCTCGTTCTTTTCGTTCAGATGAAGAGATGCCCGCGTAAATCAAAGGAAGCTCAACATTGTGCAGAGAGTCCGACCGCGCAAGAAGATTGAACGTCTGAAACACAAATCCGATTTCTTTGTTCCGGATGCGCGCAAGATTATTGTCATCCATCTCGCTCACGTTCACCCCGTTGAAAAGGTATTGCCCGGACGTGGGTGTGTCGAGGCATCCGATAATATTCATCAGTGTGGATTTGCCCGAACCTGACGGCCCCATGATTGCGACATATTCATTCTTCGCGATGTTAAGCGACACGCCCTGCAAAGCAAATACCTGCTGGGCAACACCCATGTCGTATGTTTTTACAATGTTCTTCAGTTCAATAACATTCATCGTCTTCAGTTCCTTATGGGATCACGATTGCTTTTTGTCGCCAGCCGCTTGCGGGCCACGTGCCTTTGGCTCTTCGATCTTTACTTTGCTTCCTTCTTCCAGCTCTCGATTGATCGCTTTATAGCTTCCCGAAACGACCTGCATATCTTCCTTTGCGCCTTCGGTAATTTCGACATAACTGTCGTTGCTGATACCGCGTTTCACCGGCATGGCCTTCACAACATTATTCTCGACAACGAAGATGACTTCTTTGGGTTTGTTTTCCATTTTCTTTCCGGCGCTACCGCCCCCAGCTGCCACAAACGTTCCGCTTTCTCCGTCCTTCGGCGGTTCCTTGCCTTCCATTTTCGGCGCACGCGTTGTTACGCTTTGAATCGGCACAGCGAGAACATTTTGCTTCGTCTGTGTTTCGATATCTGCAGTCATGGACATGCCGGGGCGCAGCGTTATACCTTTCGAAACGACACGCATCTTGACTTCAAAGTTCGTTACTTCCTCCTGTGTGCCAAGTCCTTTAGACTTGGCAGTGTTTGCAATCTCATAGACGATTGCGTCGATCTTTCTATCCGGGAATGCATCCACAGAGATTCGCGCCGTGTCTCCGATATGAAGGCGGATGACATCTGTCTCACTAACATCCACTCTTCCTTCCATACGCGAAAGGTCGGCGATCGTCATAACGTCCGTACCCTGGAACTGCTGCGTTCCGAGGACACGTTCGCCGAGGCGTGAGTTCAACTGGCTCACAGTTCCTTCCATCGGAGCAACGATCGTTGTCTTCTGCAAACTTTCGTTTGATTGGTTCAGCGATGCTTTTGCCTGAGCGAAATTCGCTTTTGCCGCCTCGTAATTTGCACGCGACTGATCGAATTCCGATTGTGAAACTAATCCTTTGCTGTGCAGCTCTGAAATCCGCCTGAATTCCGGTTCAGCGCTGTGTAATCGTGCTTGCACAGAAAGCAATCCCGCCGCGGCCTGATCGCGCTGTGCGATATAAACGTCCGGTTTAATCTTCATCAGCAGTTCGCCCCGTTTGACCCGCTGCCCTTCTTTCACCGGCAAAGCAACAATCTCGCCGCTGACTTCGGGAGAGATTTTTACCTGGATTTCAGGCTGGATTTTACCGGTTGCCGTGACAACCTGGGTGATCGTGTGGCGTTTCACTTTTTCGATTTGCACGGAGATCACCGGCTCTTTTTTGCTGCCGAGAAAGAGCACGACCGCTGCAGCAATTACAAGCACGCCAATGACGGAGAAGATGATAATCTTCTTCTTTGTTTTCTTTCCGTTTGTTGCCATTATTCCTCCGTGTTAGATTCTGACGAGTGAAGCGATGAGTCTCGCCATTGATTAAAAATTAATATGTCCGTTCACCAATTGCGTATTCAACATTGCGCTTTGAAATGATGTAATTGTATACCGAGTTGACTTTATTCGCCTCTGCATTGACGAGTCCCGCGTTTGCAATGAGAAGATCAAGGAGTGTACCCGCGCCGAGATTGTAGCGCTCTTCTGCGATTTTTCTATCTTCAGTTGCAGATGTCAAACCTTTCACGCTGACCTCATATCCTTTTCGTGCCGCATCAAGATCAAGCAACGCTTTCTTCACTTCAACTCCGATATTGCGCTCGGTCTGCTGAAGACCAAGTTCGGCGTTTCTTCTTTGCACCTGGGCGCTCTGGAGTGAATAATTTGTTCCGAATCCATCAAAAATACTCCAACGGAAACTCAAGCCCCAGTTTGTATTTTTTTGATTTGAAATTTTCGAAAGTTGGTTCCCGTTCATATTGTATCCGGCAAATGCACTAATCGTAGGAAAATATCCGCTTCGTGCGCTTGAGACTCCGCCTTCTGCAGCGCGGACAGATTCTTCAGCGCCGGCATAATCCGGACGTTTCTCAATTGCTCTCTGGGACAAAGCAGTGGAGCTCGCATACTGAGCAGAAGTTGCCTCCAACTCAGATTGGGCGATCTCAAGTGAGATGGAGGAATCAGCGATAACATAATTCATATTTACATCCAGACCGATAAGAGCAAGCAAATCCGCCTTTGCCTTGTTAAAATTATTCTGCGCATTGATAAGCAAAAGTTCATCGGATGCGGTTTGAGATTGCTGACGATACACGTCAGCACGGGAAAGGGCTCCGACACGATTGGACTCGGTGATTCTTTCCAACTGGCGTTGATCGCGCTTCAGATTTTCTTCCGACACTCTTACCAACTGTTCATTGCGCAAAACGTTCAGATAGGAACTTTCGACGAGATAGACAATCGATTGGCGCGTGCGGACGGCCGTTTGTTCGGTGGCAATGGAATTGGATGATGCCCGTGTGTAATTACCTTCCCTGTAGAATCCGTTGAAAATTGTATAGTTCAGGCTAACTCCGGTGCTGAAATTATTACCCACCGTTCGTCCGCTCGTGGTAATGATCTGATTTGTCACTTGGTCAAAATAGGAGCCGGGGGGAACGTCATTCTGTGAACGCGTCCAGGCTGCAGAAGCTGAAAGAGTGGGCAAATAGCCGCCCGTCGCGGCAAGCACTCCCGCCTGTGCGGCTTCAATATTGTTCTCTGCCTGCGCAACGCTCAGATTCCGTTCAAGCGCCGTCTGTCTGGCCTGAACGAGCGTCAGGGAATTACCTTGTGCTGAGGCCATTGCGGCACAGAGTATCAGTGTTGCAACGATGCCTATGTACTTCGTAACTCGCATATCAACTCCTATGTTGGATGTTTCGATTGGGAAAGGGGTGTGTAGGCTCAGCACCAACACCTTTGTAAACGATGCCGGCAGTGAAATGTTTCAGCCCCTCACGTCTTTAACTGATGAATTTTTTGATTGCGTCAGAACCGAATCTTTAATCTGAAGAAGAAACTCGAGTGCCGCATTGTGCTCGTTCGGAATCTTCCCGTCCAATATCGCTTCTTCGATTGCGCTCTTTAATATACCAACTTCCCGTCCGGGCGCTAAGCCGCACACCGCCATGATTTCTTCACCCTTTACAGGAGGCTGCCAATTGCGTAACCGGTCTTTTTCTTCCACTTCAATAATCTTTTGCATCACAATGTCGTAATTCCGGAGATATTTTTCGACGAGCTTAGGATTCTTCGACGTAATATCGGCCCGGCAAAGCTTCATTAAGTCATCGACATCGTTGCCCGCGTAGAATACAAGCCTGCGAACTGCGGAATCCGTAACAATCTCATCAACGAGAACCATCGGGCGCAGATGCAGGCGGACAAGTTTTTCCACGTACGGCAGCGGATCGAGGGGCAGCTTCAGCTTGCGGAAAATTGATTTCATCATCCGTGCACCGAGCTCTTCGTGCCCGTGGAATGTCCAGCCGGTTCCTTCCTTGAACGCCTTCGTCCGGGGCTTTGCAATATCATGGACGAGCGCGGTAAAACGCAGCCAGACATTGTCCGTCGTGCGGGAAATATTGTCAACCACAATGCACGTATGCAGGAAAACATCTTTGTGATGATGATCCTTCCGCTGATCCACGCCTGCCATTGCGGCAACTTCCGGAAAGACGATGTGCATCACTCCCGTATCGAACATCAGCCGGAGACCGATCGATGGCTGATCAGTTTTCAGAATTTTGAGAAATTCATCGGTAATGCGCTCCTGCGAAATTATACTCAACCGCTCTTTCATCGTCTTCAGCGCAGCAAACGTATTCTCGTCTATCTTAAATTTTAACTGCGAGGCGAATCGAATCGCCCGCATAATTCGCAGCGGATCATCTTCGAATGTTTTGAGCGGATCGAGCGGCGTGCGGAGAATTCCATCCTGCAGATCGCTGACGCCGTTGAATTGATCGTGCAACATGCCAAACGTATTTTTATTGATGCTGACCGCCAGCGTGTTCACAGTAAAGTCCCGCCGAAGCAGATCGTCATCCAGTGTGCCACCGGTGACCAAGGGCTTGCGTGAAGCCGGGTCGTAAGATTCCTTCCGTGCGCCAACAAACTCGACCTTCCCTCCATTAATCGGAACCATCGCGGTGCCAAAGCGTTCGAACGCAACGACAGTCTCGCTTCCTAATTTTTCAGCAACAGCATGTGCAAACTGAACGGCGTCACCGATAACAAGTATGTCGATGTCTTTATCGTTTTTCTCCAAAATATAATCGCGCACATAACCGCCCACGACGTACGCTTCAAGGCGCTGATCATCGGCAATTGATCCAATTTGCCGGAGCAATGGATTGGAAATTTCTATTTTATCTTTGACTGTGAGCATTGTAAAAAACCGCCGTCCAACAACTTGCTTGGAGAAGCGGTTTGAGTGTTGTCCATTATTCAGAATGCACTACAGATGCATCGTCTGCTGGCTTATTTTTTCCATGATTGTATGGGCGACCTCGAGTGCACGCCTTCCATCTTCACCCGTCACCGGCGGCTCTGTACGTGTTTGAATCGCCTTCGCGAACAGCTGCAGTTCGTATTTCAATGCGTTTACTTCCTCGACCTTCGGCAGTTCATAGACAATGTTACGCTTATGTTTTGCGGAATCGATTTGCCCGAGCATCATCGCCCCCTGAGTGCTTGGTTCGTCATCGCCAACAAGCCGGAATACTTCGGCGTGCTTCTCCGAGAAATCTATCGAGATGTACGCGTCCTTCTGGAACAAGCGCATCTTCCTCATTTTTTTCTGGGAGATACGGCTTGCAGTCACATTTGCAACGCAACCGTTTTCAAATTGTATTCTGGCGTTTGCAATATCAACACTGTCGGACACCACTGCCACGCCGTTTGCTTCGATGTTTGCCACAGGTGATTTGACGAAACTCAAAATAATGTCGATGTCGTGAATCATCAGGTCGAGCACCACTGCAACGTCCGTTCCGCGGGGATTGAATTGCGCAAGCCTGTGCGATTCCACAAACAACGGGTTGATGTCATATTTTTCCACAGCAAGAATTGCCGCGTTGAAGCGCTCGATATGTCCCACCTGAATCAGTACGTTGTTTTGTTTGGCGAATCGGATCAGTTCGTCGGCCTCGGCGATCGTCTCGGTGATCGGCTTCTCAATGAACACATGCTTGCGATGCCCTAATGCCAGTTTTGCCACTTCAAAATGCGTCGATGTCGGTGTGGCAATAGTAATTGCATCGACTTCACTGAGTAGTTCTTGGATGCCGGAACTTTGCTTTACGTTTAATTCGGCTGCAACCTTTTTCCCTTTTTCCGCGTCGGCATCGAAGATCGCCAACAGTTTCACGGTTTCAATCTCAGCGAGCATTTTCGCATGCAGCACACCGAGATGTCCCGTACCGACCACACCGATCGTAAGAGGTTGTTCGTTCATTTCAGTTTGACCCCGGTAATTCCTGTACGCTGCCTGCGTGCGCCATTCCCACAATCCGGTCAAAGCCGCCGAATCGCGGATCGCTATAGTACACCATTGCAGTGTATGTGTTTGTCGTCCGCCAGTCGTTGCCTTCGATCGCGACCCAATCCTGATTCACTACCTGCCGCTTTGCTGCATCCCACGTACCGGAGATATATTGATAATCATAAATGCCACGCGGCAGGAATTTCTTTGCAACATACAAGCGTTCAGTATCATTGTACGCAAGCGCATCATCTTTCATTGGATTCCAAAAATTGAATTCGCCCACCAGAAACATTTCTTTCCCCCCGCTTGTCACAGACCTGAAGTTACTCGCAGTCATCTCAAGGCGGAACAGAACATCAAGATAGTCGGAGTTGATTCCTGTGAACCTGTTCGTGATTGCTTCGCCATTATGATCAGGCCCTGTGCGCCAGAAAACGCGCAACTGATCCGGTCCGTTCACATTAAGTACAGGTATCCAGTTCGGATAGCGCGTCAGATTTCCGAGATCCCACACGCGGTAATCATTGCCGGGCAGAATATTTGAAATTTTGAAAATCCGTTCGCCCGTGTTCTGCCCTTCGACGAACGTATATGGATCTTTGTCCCACATATCAATTCTATAGGGATTATATATTTTGAGATTCTGGTAAATGTCCACCGCTGTATGTCTTGAGCCGTCAATTTCATCGGCTAATTTTACATGCACAACGACTTTATGAATTTGATTGTAGGGTGATGTATTCGCAGTCAGATAGTCGTTCGAAACACGCACCGTGGTCGGCCGCAGTTCATCGATTACAAAAAATCGTCCCATCGCCAGCACAACAGTTTCTTTCTTATCGAGAATTGTACATATCCAGTTGCCGGAATATTCAAACCGCACTGCATCGTCACGATCGGGAAATGAATTCGTGAACCGATAGCTGTATCCTTTTACTCCGCCGGGTGAAGTTTTATAATCCAGATGGAATGATGTGCTATGGTTTTTGTCATTGACGAAAAGATTATCATCCACAATCCAATTACGGTTGCAGTGTGAAAATCTGATCTTCAAATCAGGAACAGTTTCGGCCAGAATATCGAACTGAATTGTTATAGCTGTTGACGCACCAAAGGAGTTTCCGTTTTCATCCACCTTCTTGCGAACGACAACCGGGAAATTCCCTTCCGAGCTGCCTCCATAAATTGCAAGTCCGCGCAGGAGTGGCCCTCCCGTTTGAGCTGCAGCGCCTTCCACAATCAACATGAAGATCAACAACAACATTTTCATTTCTTTATCCACACCGAATAATGCTTCTGAGCGCCGTCGAGAACAATTTCGTTTTGCCTGGGATCGAATGCCAACCCGACGTTCGTCAAATTTACATCTGCGGAGACAATGTAAGAACCATCCCCCGACAGCCGTTCGGAGTAATATCGGAGAAGACCTTCATGGCTCGACGGCATTTCAATCTGTTCATCGCTTTTGACGTTTGTACGAAGCCACACACCGATCGATTTCAATTCTTCCGTTTCATCCGCTGCCTTGTTGAATGCCTGCCGCATTGCCGGAAGGGCAAATATCTGTTGGTGAAGAAGCAACGCTGTCGCTAACGTTAATGCCAGTATGTATGTCCGGCCTCCATCTGCAATACTCGAAGAGATTTTCTGCAGCCCGAAAAATCCGTACACAACAATCAGCGGAGTGGCTAATAACCAGACATGCATCGCCAATGCCGAAACAATCCACACCAAACCGGCCACATGGATGCGCATCTCTTCCCGATTCCGCGCAAGCACGTAGCCGAATCCGACAACAGCAATTCCAACTAGAATGTAAAGTCCGAGAAACCCTTGCTGTCCGCCAAGCTCATTCATCCTGTAGAGAACCGGCAAAATATTTCCCGTTCGGGTAGAAAGCAGAATCCACGGCAAAGAGATGGCGAAGAAAATCAGTCCCACACTTGCCATAACCTTTGTAGCCCGGCCCTTTTCCACGGAATTCAAAAATACATCAACCATAATAACAATGACAACACCAACGGCCTGCCACAATACAAGTGTAGCGAGACTTCCAACAACAGCAGCAATAATATACTCATTGCGGAGAAGAAAGAATATTGCCGCAAGCAGCAGAAACAAGGCAAAAGCGAAGCCGTTGCCTGAGGGAGCAAGTTGCAGCAGCCAAGGTTGCATTGATAACGTGAGCGTGACGCAAAATGAAAGCGGATAATCGTGCAGGATTTCCTGAGCAATGAGATAGGATAACAACAGCGCAAAGCACGCGAAGAGCATACTGAAGATTTTTGCAGTTAGCAGCAAATCAACACCAAAAAACTTTCCGAGGGTTAGAAAAACTTCCCACAACGATGCGGGCGATGAGTCACGAACATTGACAGCAGTCTTGAACAACTCATCCGGCGAATAGTCAAAGTAGAGTGAAGCAGTGGCGTAGAAAATCAGGATCACCAAAGGCACACCGTAGCGGGCAAGATTGCGCAGAAAGGGCGACTGGTCTTCAAGTTTGATTTGCACAGGTGATCAGGTTGTTTGAGAAATTTATTTCGGAGAAAGATAACCAGAACTGCTGCGAGTATCAACGAAGGCGGCTTCTTGCTATTCGTGTTTCATCTTGATACCTTAACAACAGAATGGACCATCTCTCCAAGCAAGTCATCCTCCGCAACAAAGAAGAACGACGGATCGAAGCAGGACACCCGTGGGTGTTCAGCAATGAAATCCGCGAAGTAAAAGGCGCGCCCGAAATCGGCGATGTTGTTGAACTCATCGCGGCGAGCGGCAAATCTCTCGGCATCGGTTTTTACCATCCACACTCGCTCATTACGTTCCGGCTGCTCTCTTCTTCGATTCAGGAAACGGACGAACAATTTTTTGCAGAACGATTTTCCAGGGCGCTTGAACTGCGTCGCATCCTGTACGGTGGCAACGAAACGTTCCGGCTTGTTAATGGCGAGGGGGATTTTCTCCCCGGCCTGATCGTTGATAAGTTTAACGATCACCTTTCCGTGCAGACGTTTTCGTATGGGATGGACATCCGGCTTGCAATAATCTGCAATGCGCTTGAATCGCTTCTTCATCCGGCGGGAATTGTAGAACGGAATGAATCTTCACTCCGTGAGCTGGAAAAACTTCCGCAGAAAAAAGGAATACTGCGTGGCTCGGTCAACCCGACGGTTATAGAAGATGGGGATTTGAAGTTCACCGTGAATGTTCTTGACGGACAGAAGACCGGATTCTTTCTCGATCAGCGGGAGAATAGGGTTGCAGTCCGGCGGTATAGCAGAGATGCCGATGTGCTCGATTGTTTCTGCAATGAAGGCGGGTTTGCGTTGCATGCAGCGAAGGGCGGTGCGAAAAGCGTGCTTGCAATTGATTCGTCGGCTGAGGCGGTTCGCCGCGCGGAGGAGAACGCCGCTCTGAATGGATTGGAGAACGTTACATTCGAACAAGCGGATGTATTTGAAAAGCTGCGCGGGCTCGCATCGGAAGGAAAAATTTTCGATGTCGTTATTCTTGATCCTCCCTCGTTTACGAAAACAAAGAAAAATGTTCAGACGGCGAAGCAAGGCTATAAGGAGTTGCATGCGAGTGCTTTTTCGGTATTGAAAAAGGGTGGCATTCTTCTCAGTGCGTCCTGTTCACATCATATTGAAGCTGAAGTATTTCTTGATCTTATCGATTCATCTGCCAGAAAACATTCCCGTTCGGTTCAGCTGCTCGATTGGCGCGGCGCTGCACCCGACCATCCTGCCCTGCCTGCCATGCCCGAAACGCGATATCTCAAGTTCGGAATCTTCCGCGTCCTCTGATTGCTTCTAAGCCCCAAAGAAATTACATTTTTTAGAGATACGAGTGATGAACGAAACCGAGGGGTTCGCAATGACAAACAAGCTTTTTCTGTTCGTTGTCTTTTTTCTTATATCCCAAGCTGCACTTTCCGGCGATTTGCCATCTGCGTCAATGCGGGCACATGGCGACTCAACGATTCTTGCGTCAGCGGAACAGCTGACACCTCAGCCTGATTTCCGCAATGCCTGGGGAATGGATGTTCTCATTTCGAACGACGGATTCGGTTTGGGTACGTTTTATCGAAGGGAATTTTCAGAGGATTTGTCCGGGTTCGCACTGTTTTCGATCTCGGAGTCAAAGGACGAACGGGAGTTTGAACAATACGATTATTACTACGGCGTTTCATATGTCCCCGGAAAGCTCCGGCGCTTCATGGTTATACCGCTGACATTCGGGCTTCAGTACAGGTTATTCCGCGAGGATATAACAGATAATTTCCGTCCTTTTGTGAATGCAGGCGCAGGACCTACAATGATATTTTCTGCTCCATTTACCGAGATTAGCATCGTTCGTGATGGAAACGGGAATCCGATAAGCACAGAGTCGAGTCAAATTGAATTCTTTAAGAGTTTGGGAAAAGGACAAGCACATTATACCGCATCGGCATTCATCGGTGTGGGTGCGAACTTCGGAACTGAAAAATCCAGTGTGTTCGGAGTGAATTTCCGGTATTACTTCACATATCTCTTCGGTAAAGGACTTCCGTCTCTATACAATACGTCAACGGGTGAAGTTGCGGCGACAAAAAAAGATTTCGGCGGATTCTTTATTACGTTGAATGTGGGAATGGCGTACTAGAATTGCGAAAGGCATCAGCACTCCCCTGGATCTCCCCTTAATCCGACGAAGTACCAATGCCTTTCAATTACTGCTGCGGGGATAATTTAATACGAACGCCTCGCGTTCGCTGTGACAATAGTCATCAATCAGGATGACGTAAGAAAGGTTTCAAAAATTTTCCGGTGTGCGATCCGGCGACACGCACAAGCTCCTCCGGTGTTCCCTCTCCAACCACAAGCCCTCCTCCGTCTCCCGCTTCCGGTCCCAAATCAATTATATGATCTGCACACTTAATAACATCAAGATTGTGTTCGATGATGACAACTGAATTGCCACTGTCGATCAGCGCGGTGAAGCATGAGATGAGCTTTGCAATGTCGTCGAAGTGCAAACCCGTCGTCGGCTCATCAAAGATGAATAACGTGTGCGTGTTGCGCTGAGGTGCGCTGAGATGAGCGGCAAGTTTTATCCGTTGCGCCTCTCCTCCGGAAAGAGACGTTGCCGATTGTCCAAGCCGGATATAACCAAGCCCGACATCTTCCAGCACTCGTAATCGTTGCGCAACTTTTTTCCCCGTAGCATCAGCATTGAAAAATTGGATGGCTTCTGAAACCGTCATGCCGAGAATATCGGTGATGTTCTTGCGGTGGTAATAGACGTCGAGAATTTCCTTTTTGTAGCGTGCACCTTTGCAGACATCGCATTGCAGGTATAAGTCCGCAAGGAACTGCATTTCCACTTTGACAACGCCATCTCCTTCGCAGGCCTCGCATCGGCCGCCGGGCACATTGAAAGAAAAATGTCCGGGCGTAAACCCGTGAATCTTTGCCGCCTGCGTATTTGCAAAAAGATGTCTGATATGATCAAAAACCTGGATGTACGTAATCGGATTCGAACGTGGCGTACGACCAATCGGCGATTGATCGACCATCTCAACATTACTGATCTGTTCGCTACCCTCGATGGATGTAAACTTGCCCGCCTTTTCCACCGGTTCGCCTTTTAAGCGCTTAAGTCCGGCATACAGAACGTCGTGAACAAGTGTGCTCTTGCCACTACCGCTCACGCCCGTAATACAAACAAGCATGTGAAGCGGAATCGTCACATCGATATTCTTGAGGTTGTTTTCCCGGGCTCCCGTAATTGTAATTGCAGACCCGTTTGTCTCTCTTCTTGCCCGGGGAACCGGGATTGATAGCTTACCGCTCAGATATTTTCCCGTCAGTGATTTTTCATCCTTCACGATTTTTTCGGATGCGCCGTTATATATAACTTCTCCCCCCAACTCACCGGCTTTCGGTCCCATGTCGACAATGATATCAGATTCACGCATCATATCAATGTCGTGCTCGACGACGATGACTGTGTTGCCAACATCCCGCAGGCGCTTGAGGATATTGATAAGCCGGCCGTTATCCCGCGGATGTAATCCAATACTTGGTTCATCCAACACATACAACGCCCCTACAAGGGACGAGCCGAGAGACGTTGCAAGATTGATACGCTGCGACTCGCCACCCGAAAGAGTATTGGAAAGCCGGTCAAGCGTTAAGTAGCCGATACCCGCTTCATTGAGATACGCCAGTCTTTTTCTCAACTCTTCGAGAATTCGTTTCGCAATATCCTGTTCGTACCTGGTAAGCACGAGGCTTTCAAAGAAGGCTCCTGCCTGCTCGATCGTCTTCGCAACGATGTCGGAAATTCTCAGATCTCCAACCCGTATCGCAAGAGCTTCCTTACGGAGGCGTGCACCATCGCACGTGGGACATGTTGTATATCCGCGGTAGCGGCTTAACATCACCCGATAATAAATCTTGTATGATTTCCGCTCAAGCAATTTGAAAAAACCATTGATCCCGCCGAAGTCGCCAAAGCCATTCATCAGAACTTTGCGTTCCTCCTCGCCTAATTCGGCCACCGGCACATCGAGACGAAGATGAGCTTGTTTGGCAACCGAAATCATTTCACGCTGGACTTCACGGAACTTTGGCGTCGTCCACGGTTGAATCGCCCCTTCCCGCAATGTCTTGGACCTGTTAGGTATTACAAGATCCAAATCGATTCCGATTGCACGGCCGAACCCCTGACATTCCGGACAAGCGCCATAAGGATTGTTGAACGAAAACAGGCGCGGGTCGGGCTCTTCGTATTTAATATGGCATGTCGAACATTCAAAATTCTGGTTGAATGAGAGTGTCTTGTTGTTTGCAAGAAGAAACACTTCCGCATTGCCTCCGCCTGCACCGAATGCAGTTTCAATGGAATCTGCCACGCGGTTGTTTTCTTCTCCCAATTTGAAAATGAGCCTGTCGACTAATACGCGAATGTCCTTGGGCTTGATTGCTTTGGGAAGCTCCTGGTCATTCAAATCAATAATTTCTCCTCCGGCAACGATTCTAAAGAATCCTTCTTTCTTCAGATTGCCAAGAGCGTCAGCGAGCGATTCTTTGTCGTGTTGAGGAAGGGGAAAAGTTACATACAACTTTAATCCGTCGGGGGATGGGATCGCAGTCGCTTCGGCCGTGAGTGCTTCGGTTACTGTTCGGACGGTATCGCGGGTGACAAGTCTGCCGCAGTTGTAGCAATATGTTTTCCCAACGCGGGCAAACAGCAGGCGCAGGTAATCATAAATTTCCGTGGTTGTGCCGACAGTCGAGCGCGGATTTCGGGTATTCGTCTTCTGTTCGATTGCCATCGCCGGACTGATTCCCTGAATCAAATCGACGTCCGGTTTGTCCATTCTCTCAAGAAATTGCCTCGCATACGATGACAGGCTTTCGACATATCGTCGTTGTCCCTCCGCGTAGATTGTATCGAATGCCAGGCTGGATTTGCCGGAACCGCTTACGCCTGTGAATACAATAAATTTCTTGCGAGGCAAATCAAGGCTCACATTTTTTAGATTGTGAACTCTCGCACCGCGAATGACAATCAATTCTTTCCTCTCAACAGTTTCCTTTGAACGTTTTCCCATTCTCTCCCACCCAATTGAAAAAATCCTGTTTTGTAAGCTAAAGGAATGGGGCGGGAAAATCAATTGCGGCGGGTATGTATGCTGTTGTAAGTCTTTAAGAGATTAGAATCCGGCTCACAAACAAAAAGCCTCTGCAAAAATCTGCAGAGGCTTTGGAACGTGGCGGCGATGAATCAAAAAATCATTGAACCGTGCCATTGATATTCGCAAACGCAGTACCGTTGGGTCCCTCGATGGCAATGGAAATCGAAATAGCTGTTGTTTGAATCACACCGGGCGAACCATCACTCAAGCGGAATGAGAAATCCGTTGTTCCCGGTCCGGGGAAGATAACATCTTCCAGTGTAATGCCTCCATCGCGTCCGAATCCAAGCTGCACCTGATTCACCGGCGCATTCGGATCCGGCGGCGGCGGAACAGTTGCGTGGACTGAAATTGTTGTGCCTGCTGCCAGCGGATGCCCGAGCGCATCGGATGCCCTGAACGTGAACTCCTGAAATCCATTGTTCGGAATACTGAACGAGGTCGGAGTAATATTGGAAATTTGTGAACGGCCGCTCCAGAGAATCAATACACTATCCTGAACCGGATTACCGCCCTGGCCCAGCGTGCGGGCAACCACAAAATGGTATCCGTCTCCGAACGGCGGCGCGCCATATTGTCCAAGAGGTGCCGGGTTACCACTTATGAGATTTGCATTTCCCTGTCCGTCGATGTTTGTGAAGACAGTAGGTTGAACTACGCCGGCTCCGCTACGGAAATAGACCCCCGTGTTTTGAAGAACGGGATTCGAGTATCGATCGCCAACAATGACTGCCACCCGTAGCGTATTTCCGGCGATACCAAGCGTCGGGAAATTTTGCTTCTCGGGGGCAATAGTAAAGTGTGTCTGGTCTGCAAATCCCGCATTAATGACGATGCGGGTTGGCGACGATGTAATCACGCGCCCACCGATATTTGACGTTGCAACAAGCTGAACAACACCCGAGCGTATTCCGCTATTAAATGCAACGAACGCCTGTCCGACAGCATTGGTTGTCAAAACGGATGGCGAAACATATTCACCGCCGTTGGGACCTCCGACTAGCGAGAACCTAATCGAAATGGCATGTGCTGCATCAATGGGCAGGCCAAGAGAGTCGCGCACTTCAAAACTCAGAACGGCTGTTTCCGGGCCACCCACACCGTAGACGGAAACCTGGGTCGGGCTGGCGCCAAGGAAAGCAATCGTCTGTGCGAGCCCGCTGCCTCCGCCCGATCCCACAACCTGTGACTTTGGACTGAGATCGATGTCTTTCAGTAATGCTTCATTTGGCCGGACAGGTACTGTAATATCAAGCGTGTCGCGATAGCCGTTAAAATTCCGTACGGTGATTTTAGCTGACATGGCACTATCAACTCCAAACCGCAATTCATACCGCCCCTGCGCATCGGTGGTGGTGTTTGCACGAATCGTCGTGCCTGCGGTACCCTCAATCGCTACACCGGGTAGCGGGCTGTGTGTACTCGCATCTTTGATGAAGCCGCTCACGACCGCGACGCCGGCACTTGGCCCACCCGTCTCGTTGCTGCATGCATTAAATGCGATTGTGAATGCGACTAATCCTGCAAATCCCAAGATGAACTTTTTCATATTAACGATTCCCTCCCCCGCCGGTAACATGGTCAGCCTGTCGTTGTACGCTTTCCTGCCATCGTTGGTAAACGCCATCATCTTTTATTTTTTGTGTTATGCGTTCTTGTAACGGAGCAACAAGCTCTGCTTTCAACAGAATAATCAACTCCTTCTTTCTGATTTCATCCTTATTGTAACCGAACAAATACCGGAGGCCAAAGACATACCAGGGCAGATCTTTCAGAACCGGAATGCCCAATCGGACTTCCGATGTTTCATTGTTATACAGTCCGCCGATGATCGTTTCTTCGCCGTCCAGCAAAAGGACATCCGTGCTGGCTTTCGTTTTGTTGATAATTGTGCTTGATGTGGATGGTGCAAGTGAACTTCGTTCAACATCTATAACAAGCCGGACGAAATTTACACCGCCTTCAGCTATGACCTGCGGCGTTACGTTAATGATGGTTCCCGTGCTGTAAAACTTGTCAAGAATGTTGCCTGAAAAATCACGCTCCTTGATGGAGAAATCCTGTCCTACCTGGATGCGGCCTTTTTCTCCTGAGCGTACAATCAATTGCGGACCCGAGAGAACTTCTCCAAGTTCGTAGGTAGAGAAAACTTTTGCAACAGCACTGATATTGGCAAAGCTCAGTTTGGGCGTTACAGCGAAATTAAAAATGTCGTTGGAAACATTGTCGGCCGCAGCGAACGACGAATTCACTGTAACGTCTTTGTTGCTCTTCATGAAGCTCCAATTGATGCCTACTTCCTGCAATTTTGCGAGCGACACTTCAAAGAAGACAGCGGAGATTTTGATTTCACGACTTTTCATCGACGCAACTTCTTTTTGAATTTCCACATTGCCCGCGACGGTTGCAACACCCTCCTTGTTCTTATTATCAACTAACGATACAATCTGATAGTAGGTGGGATATTCCTCGTACCACAAATTCATTTTGCGGCAGATTGTTTCCAGTGCAACACGCCATTGCAGCCCGTTTACATCGGTGCTGATGGGCAGCGTACGGCGTTCAGGGTCGATAATTATTTTTCCCGTGTACCGGCGGCTCACCTCGCTGATGACGCTCAGCGCCCTGTCCAGCGGAGCTGTTGGCGAGATCGAAACAAGCTCGTCCGGCGAGGTGTATTCTTTCAGAGCCTTACGCTCGGCTGAGTTCAACGGCTGCGCAACACCGGTTATTCCCCCCCACATGAACAGAGCAAGTGCGATAAGATTAGTTGTTTTCATTCTCCCCTCAAACTTTATTTTTGCGTGGCCGCCTGTTGCGGCATGAGTATTTGTACACCCTGTTTGTCCGCCGAGTAACGGATCTTCATTTCTACTTTTTCGATAATGCCGCCCTTGTTCAGCGTGCACTCGATCTTTCCGTCATTCTGCGACAAGTTCGTAACGTATCCGAGATAGACTTCGTCTCCCGGTTCAAGTGTTCTGAACTGCTGGTTCTGGTCGATGACGAACGCCTTGCCTGCAATAACCGCTTTCAGATCGGAACGCTCGACCTCGACAAGATTATCCTTGTTCGGAGGCAGATTTGCTTTGATAACGGGTTCGAACGGATCCTGCGAAAGGTAATTCGGCTCGGTGAGCTGATCGCCTGCAGGCTTTGCAAGATCAGGGATCGTCGCAAAGAACGCCTGAACATTTATGTCGAATGCGACAAGTAATTCCTGTTCAGGTTTCTTTTCCGTCGCTGCAACTTCTAATCCCTTCATCGTAACCGTACTGATCTTGAAAAGCTTTCGCCCGTTTTCGAGATACCACATAAACTTGTAGAGATTCCCGAATTTTCCCTCGCCATGCAAACTGTACACGTTGAACCCGTAATTCCCCTTTGCCTGTGCTCCACCGAAAACCATATTCAGCTTCAACCCGCCGCTCTTCTCGATCAACTTGCTGAAGTATTCGTAGGTCTGACCGGTTACATCTTCCGGTGGTATTTCCTTACTACGACTTTCCCAGCGTTGCTTCGTGTCTGTAACAGTAGCACTGAGAGTGTTATACTCGTTGATAAGGCCGGGTGTGTTACTCAGTTCTTCATCGATTTTTGCGATCTCTTTTTGAATGCTGTCCGCCTTTTTCGGCAGATGGAATGCGCGAACATATGTTCCTACCCCCACAATCAAGAGCATTAGAACGCCAAGGACAATACTATTTCGGACTTTATATGACATTGCGTACCCTTTTATTTGGAACTGGAAGTTAAGGACGGCACTTCAATTTTGTACTTATACACCGTCTCACCGCGAATTTCTTCCGTGGTTACTTCTTTCAGCAACGCTCTGTCAAACAACGAAGACAGTCGGGGTATTCTCGACCGGTTTACCGCGAAACCATTCAGCGTTGCCTGGCCTGCTTCTGTTGCGGAAAAATCGTTTACCCAAATGGAGTTCAGATCGTTAATGCCGTTGCTGAGTTGTGAAAATGCTTTCGTGTACTTATCAGCTCCCGGCACGAGTGAGTCGTACAACGCCATCGAAGCTTTATATTTTCCGAGCTGATCCTGCAACGCCGATATCGAACTCATCAGCGTGGTGTTCTCGGAAATTTGCGCAGTCTTGACATCCAGCACGCCACGCAATTCAGTAACATCCTGATTCTTTTTTTGAATCTCGGTAGTAAACATAAGTGTCGAGCCGAAGATTGCGGCAAGAAAGACATATCCATGCCATGAAAGTTTGAAGACCCGCTGACCCTCCCGGATATGATCCGGCAATAGGTTGGTGTGGTAGAATTTCTTGTTTGAGGGATCGAGAACTTTCCATGCAACCCCAATTGCGGCGGCGTAGTCCGACACCGTCTCATGCAACTCAGCCGGAAGATTCGTCAGGTCAACATTCGGCGTACGCAGATAATCAATTTCCTGATCCGGGAGTAGCTGCTGGAGGAAATCCTTCAGTTCAATGCGGCGGCTTTCGCCGGTCAAAATAATTTTGCTGATCCGCTGGATTCCCAGATTGTCCTGCTCGAGCAACAAACGGCTGTACACGGTGTTCTGGAGATTCGATGAATCGTATCCTTCACTGAGTATCGGGGCAAATTGGAAGAAATGTTGTCCCCGCATAAAGATGAGCCGCGTGAACTCTACTCCCACATAAATAATTACCGACACTTCATCCGGATTCAAATCGTAGTTTGCCCGGACCATGTTCATGAGGGAAATATCCGAACTGTCGATACCGGCTATATTCGGCAATCTGTTGCCGAGAAATCCTTTTATGTTATCGAGATGGTTGATGAGAGAGAGACCATCTTCGCGGATTACGCACAAAAGATTCCCATCGTCCGTAACAATCGAGTCGAGCGCATCTGCAGTAGGCTGAAACGTGCGGACATTTTTCAGCTCTTCAATGATTCGCGCTTTCAACTTTTTACCCTTCAGCCCGAAATTGTTTTCGAGAGTGTGGTAATAAATGGAAGGCTCGGATATACTGTATGCCAGCGAATAACTTTTGGGTTTGTACTTCGAAAGCAAGCCCAGTAACACTGCATTGTTATCTTCACTTGAAGAAGAGACCATCGGTTCTGCAGACGCATCCATATCGGGAAGTTTGAACGGATCTTTGTCGTCATTCAAAGAAGCCGCCGCCTCGGAAGTCTTGTGTTCTTCGAATTTTGCAACAAGGGTCGCGGACCGAAGTTCTTCGATAACAAGCTTCTTGCGTTTCATGGCAACGCGGGCGAGCTTTACCTCTAAACCATCAACAAAGAGACCTATCACTGATTTAGCCATCTACCGCCCTATTCTTTGTGGTGACTATTATTGTTCATATGATTGCAGAGCATCATCAATCATTAATTCCCGATTGCGTTCGCATTCAGAATTTGTTGCAATCGCCGCTTGTTATTCGCATTCGCCATTGCAGTTTCAAGGGAGATTCGCTTCTGTAGATACAGTCTCTTCAAATCCTGTTCCAAAGTTATCATACCTATGTCACTCGATTCCGTCATCATTTGATAGATTTCGCCGGTGTTGTTGTTTTTGATGGCTGCCCGCACCGATGGAATCATGAGCATTATTTCTTTTGCCAGCGTTACTTTACCGTCCATTGTAGCGACAAGCTTTTGAGAGAGTACGCAGCTTAGCGTATCTGCAAGTCTCAGTCGCACACGCTCCTGCTCAATCGGGGGTATCTCACCGATGACTCTGTCAATCGTTTCTACTGCCGAGGCAGTGTGCAGAGTTGAAAATACTTTGTGTCCGCTATCCGTTATTTCGAGGGCGGTGAAAATAGTTTCCGGATCTCTCATTTCACCAATGACGATGATATCCGGATCCTGGCGTAGCGCCTGTACTGCACCCTCCTTGAACGACAAAACGTCGCGGCCCACTTCCCTATGACGGATAATGCAACGGTCGGGCTTGTGCACATATTCGATCGGAGATGAGATGATGACGATATGCGCATCGACCGAATGATTGTTTGCATCGATAATGCTGTCCAGCGTTGCACTCTTGCCGGATCCCGTAATACCTGTTACGAGTGTGAGTCCCTGCGAGGAATGTGCAAGGCTCAACGCTTTCGTGACATTGGGATTCAACTCGAGATTCTTGAACGGACGTACAGTCGCGTTGATTGCGCGCATGTTCAATGCAATCTGATCGAGATCGAAATAAGCATCGGCACGGAAGCGAAACATTATATCATCATTCATCACGGTGTATGAGAAATCAAGGTTCCGGTTTTCATACAGAAACAGGCGCTGTCTCTCAACCAGAATACTTTGAATGAGCAGGCTCATTTCATCGTTAGTGAATGTTGGCAGTTCCTTGTCTGCTTTTTTATCGCCATAGACGCGGTACCAAATCTGTCCCGCAACACCGTAGCCCCCAAGGTCAATGTCGGACGCATGGATCTCCTGCATCCTCAACAACATTGAATCGATCAGCGCACGTAACGCTGTGCGTTCGGCAGGTGAGGCTTTTGCCACCACATCGCCGATGAGCATTTGTCGTTCCACGCCAGGCGCGGTGCCCGGAAGATGGG
>JBKJJX010000137.1:0-8186 GCA_046597825.1 Bacteroidota bacterium
ACTGTGACGACGTTATCGTGCAGCTACTGCGATATGCCGCTGCATGAGGTGAATGACCTTGAGGCGGGGAGGGCTGTTTCGGCCGACATCACGAATGCCGGTTGGCCCCGCATGGGATACTCAAATGTTTTGCCCATTGAACCGGCAGAAGCCGGGCGACGGCTGGTTCACCTTTCGGCTGAATATGATTTTGTGTTGTTCGAATATTGGAACACCGATAAAGCCGGTCACTCGGAAGACTTTACTGCAGCTGTGAAATCAATAGAAGTGTTTGATGCGATGTTGGGCGGAATTCTGGATTCGATGGACGCCACCGAAACGCTTCTCTTCATCACAAGCGACCATGGAAACATGGAAGACATGTCAACGAAAGTGCATACGCGCAATCCAGTCCCTGCAATACTCGTCGGCCATCGGCATGCCGGGGTTGCGGAGGCTCTTCTTCAGCACCCTGATCTGACGAATGTAACTCCGGCGCTCGTAAAGTTTATTACCGAGCGGATTCCCGTCGCTGTGTAATTTTCTATCGCAATGAAAAGGATATCCTTTCATTCAATCCCGGCGCTCTGGGTTGCCTCACTACTGGCTGCCGGGATTTTTATTGGCAAGGAAATCGGCCTCACCTCACCGCTGAGCCTCGCTCTTGTTGCACTTCTTTTCGTCACCGCGTCAGTATTTTTTGTTATTGCAAATCCTCGTTCCGGAGCCATTCAATCCCTTGTCCTGATTGTTTTGATCCTTTCCGTTGGTGCGTCAAAGATTCACTTTGACACGATGGCGGGTCCTGCGCTCAGCGATTCGCTCCTTTCCCGGCCGGTGACAATTGTCGGGCGTATCATCGAAGCGCCTTCCACTGTAGAAAACAAAACCAGATTTCTTTTCAGGCCGGAATATTTTGAACAGCCGCATGTTACGATTCAAAGCGTGCAAACTGTTCTCGTTACAGTTACGCGGCAGCGGAAAGATACGATCACTGTTCCATTTAACTATGGAAGCAGAGTGAAACTAACCGCGCAACTGGATCGACCTTCGGAGGAAAGAAATCCGGGCGAGTTTAATTCCCGCGCCTATTATGAGGCTCAGGGCATCGGCTTCTTCATGCGGGTGAAAGGCTACAAGAATGTTGCAATAGTCGATTCGGACAAGGCGGCAGGAGTGTATGATGGATTGATGGCAAACGTCGTCTTGCCTGTGCGCTTCTATATCCTTTCGCTTATTGACAGAACGATTGGCAGGGAAGAGGGAGAATTGCTGAAGGGAATCCTGATCGGAGAGCGCAGCGGGATTTCTTACGCTACACGGACAGCGTTCACGAACTCCGGCATCGCGCATATTCTTGCAGTCTCAGGCTCGAACGTTGTCGTTGTGTTTGCATTCTTCAGCGGATTGTTCGGGCTGCTGAGATTTCCCCGCAGCCTGAATATCATTCTCACATGTTTCGGTTTGCTGTTCTACATGATCCTTACCGGCAGTCAACCACCGATCGTCCGTGCGACGGTCATGACGTTGATTATCCTCACCGGAAGGATGTTCGGAGAGAAAACCAATGCCTTGAACTCGTTGGGCGTCGCCGCGCTTGTTATTCTTGCATACGATGCGCGCCAATTGTTTGATGTCGGGTTTCAGCTTTCTTTTCTCGCCGTTCTTTCGATTGTCTATCTCTACCCAATAGTCAACGCTCAGATTTCGAAGATTCAAGCCGACAATCCGGGAAAGAAAGCAATTGTGTTTCTGCTAAGGGTCGCCGTCGTTTCTCTCGTCGCAACTCTGGGCACACTGCCTTTAACAGCCTTCTACTTTGGAAAGGTCTCTGTTGTCGGCCTGTTTGTGAATGGAATAATTCTTCCTGTCGTCGAGATCAGTGTCATGCTGGGCTTTGTCTCTTCGCTGCTTGGATGGATCAGCTTTTTTGCTGCCGATGCATTTGCAGCAGTAAACGGAGTGTTGCTTTATCTGTCCCTCGTTGCGGCAAAATTCAGCGGCGGACTTTCATGGGCGTATGTGGAAACGCTGAACTTCAGGCCGGTGTATGCCATTCCATATTTTATTGCCATCGGAGTTTTGTTCCATCTTCATCTGGCCAACATTGCAAGAAAAATGTTCATTGCATTGCTGGCATCACTGAATATTTTATTCTTCGTTCCGGCATTTTCTTCTCATCAATCTCAAGAAGGAACGTTACGGGTCAGCTTCATCGATGTCGGGCAGGGTGATGCAGCGTTGGTCGAATTTCCTGATGGCAAGACGATGCTCATAGATGCCGGCCCAAAGGCTGCCGACTATGATGCAGGTGAGCGCATTGTTGTGCCATTCTTGAAGCGAAGGGGAATCGACAAGCTTGACTACATTGTTGCTTCCCATCCTCATGCCGATCATATCGGAGGGATTGCTTCGGTAGTCCATTCATTTGACGTGAATGCAGTTTTGGAAAGCGGTCAGCCCGCTCGGGATCCCATCTATCGTGAATATTCAAAGGCGTTGCAGTTGGAAAACTGCAGAATTGATACTGCGAGGAGTGGTCAGTCTGCAATCGAAATCGGAGGTGCAAGACTTTACATCTTGTATCCAACTTCACCTCATATTGATGGTGACACTTCCAACATTCAGCAGAATCTCAACAATACATCAGTGGTGTTCAAGCTCTGTTACGGAAAGACGTCTGTACTTTTCACCGGAGATGCAGAGCGTGATGCCGAGGAGGAAATCGTGCAATCGTACGGGGACTTCCTTCAATCTACTCTTCTCAAAACCGGACACCACGGAAGCATCACAAGCAGCTCGCAGCAATTTCTGGATGCAGTGAAGCCGAATGTTGCAGTTATTTCTGTCGGACTCCATAACAAATTCAATCATCCGTCGGAAGCTGTGTTGGAACGAATGCAAGCGATGAACGTCGAGCCATTGCGTACTGACGAAGATGGCGCAATCATCTTTGAATCCGATGGCGAGACGATGCGGAGAATTTTCTGGCGCTGACTCTCCCTTGCTTCTCGCATTCCTCTTGGTTATCATTTCTCAAGTTTACAACCATCAACCTCTCGCTCAATGTCCCCCGATCAGAAAAAAAATCTCTGGGAAGAAAACAAAGTCAAACCCGTTCTTGATCGATACGGAGAGCGGCGAACAACTTTTGCAACTGACTCCGGAATTCCTGTCGAGCGCATCTATATTTCCCCTCCCGAAGAGCCAATTGAATTTCCGGGCGACTATCCTTTTACACGGGGGATTCACCCCACCATGTATCGCGGCAAATTCTGGACGATGCGACAGTATGCCGGATTTGGTTCAGCAGAGGAATCCAACAAGCGTTACCGCTATCTGCTGAGCCAGGGAACGACGGGGCTTTCGATCGCATTTGATCTCCCCACGCAAATCGGTTACGACTCCGATCATCCGCTTGCGGAGGGCGAGGTCGGGAAGGTCGGCGTAGCGATCGATACGCTGGCGGATATGGAGATTGCGTTCGACAACATACCGTTGAGCAGCGTTACTACTTCGATGACCATCAACTCCACTGCTGCAATTCTGCTCTGCATGTACATCGCCGTTGCAAAAAAGCAGGGCGCTGACATCCGGAAAATTTCCGGGACGATTCAGAATGACATTCTCAAAGAATACATTTCCCGGGGCACGCATATTTTTCCGCCCGGTCCTTCGCTGCGCTTGGTGACCGACGTGTTCCGGTGGGCGAGCGACAATGTTCCCCGCTGGAATACAATCTCTATCAGCGGATATCATATTCGTGAGGCCGGATCAACGGCGGTGCAGGAGGTTGCGTTCACACTTGCCAACGGAATTGCATACGTGCAGGCTGCGGTTGATGTGGGGCTTGATGTTGACGTGTTTGGTACGCAGCTTTCGTTCTTCTTCAACTCTCACAATAATTTCTTTGAAGAGATTGCCAAATTCCGTGCGGCGAGAAGAATTTGGGCAAAAATTATGAAGGAGCGATTCGGCGCAACAAAAGAAGAGACAATGAAACTCCGGTTTCATGCCCAAACCGGCGGCGCAACGCTTACGGCTCAACAAATTGACAACAACGTCGTCCGTGTAACAATGCAGGCGCTCGCAGCTGTCCTGGGCGGGTGCCAGTCACTTCACACAAACGGACGCGATGAGGCGCTTGCGCTGCCTACACAAACTTCTGCAACGATAGCACTTCGCACCCAACAGATAATAGCGCATGAGTCAGGCGTCGGAGATACAGTCGATCCGGTTGGCGGCTCTTATTTTCTTGAGACGTTAACGGATGAGATAGAAGCGAAGGCGTGGGAACTGATTCACCGCGTTGATGACCTCGGGGGTTCTGTGCAAGCGATTGAACAGAAGTTTTTTCAAACAGAAATCAGTGAAAGCGCATACAACTATCAGCTTGCTATTGAAAGCAAAGACAAAGTTATTGTGGGAGTGAATGACTTTATCGCCGGAGAAGAACCTGAAGTTGAAATTCTTCGGGTGGATGAGTCGGTGCAGAAGAACCAGGTGGAACGATTGCAGAAAGTCCGTGCAACCCGAAACAACAAAGATGTGAAAACATTCCTTCATGAGTTGAGCCGGGCTGCGTCGACAAAAGAAAATCTGATGCCGCATATCAGCAAATGTGTTGAAGCGTATGCATCGATCGGTGAGATTACCGATGCGCTGAGGGAGGTGTGGGGAGAGTACAAAGAGTAGAGAAGTGTGTGCAGTAACAGTTTGCGTTGACCCTCATTGCAGTTATACTTATCGGGTGAAAGCATGTCCCTCACAAAAGCAAAACTGAAAGAGCTGAAGGAATTATCCCACAAGAAATTCAGGGATGAAGTAAAGAAATTCCTCGTCGAAGGCGTACGTTTCGTCCATGAAGCGGTTAACTCGGATTTTGAAATCATCGAGGCATACCATACGCAAGATATTGAAGAGCATCATCTCGGCAAATCCGTTTTAGAATCGCTGAAGAAAAAATCCGGTTCCGTGCAGCAAATTACAGTGCGCGAGATGGAAAGCATTTCGGACACGGTGACGGTGCAGGGGGTTGTAGCGGTGTTGCGTCAGCGACAGTTTTCTCCGGACTCGATGGTGCAATGTTCCGATGGCCAGTGCACGCTTGTTGCTTTTGATGGAGTGGGGGAGCCGGGCAACCTGGGTTCAATGGTGCGAACGTGCGACTGGTTCGGCGTGGATGGAATACTCATCGGGAGAAATTCTGTTGAGTTGTACAATCCCAAAGTTCTGCGCGCAACGATGGGCGGTGTGTTTCATTTGCCGATTGCCGAGGGCGTTGATCTGCTTTCTGCCATTTCGAAGGCAAAATCTCTCGGGTACAAAATTTACGTGACTGATTTGCAAGGTGAGACTCATTTCGATCATGTAACCTATGAAAGCAAGTCATTGATTGTTTTTGGAAACGAGGCGTGGGGAGTATCGGATCAGGTGAAACAGCTTGCCGACTCACGTGTGGTTATACGCCGGTATGGCGCCGGCGAATCGCTGAACGTGGGCGTCTCATGCGGAATTGTGCTTTCAGCATTGCATCGCTTGTACGATTGAAGGCGTTGAAGAATTCAAACTAAACTCTGGTCCGGTTCCTGTGAGCCGGACTTTTTTCTGCTTCCTAGAAAAATAATGCCAAGCCGTACGCGTAAAGGGAATTATCAGATTAGTCTGGCAAGAGCGCTTTCCAAGCTCGGCGTTGCCTCACGTTCTCAATCTGCGGAGCTGATAAAAAGCGGCAACGTGCAAGTTGATGGCAAAGTCATTCTTTCTCCCGATATCTGGGTAGATCCCCAAAAAGAAAGGATCAATGTCCGCGGCAAGGAAGCTCGAAAGAAAGATCTCATCTATCTGGCGCTGAACAAGCCGGCGGGAGTCGTTACTACGCGTTCGGACGAACGTGGCAGGAGAACGGTCTATGACTTTCTTCCAGAGGACATGCCCTGGCTTTTTCCGATTGGTAGATTGGATAAAGAAACATCCGGCCTTTTGCTGCTGACGAACGATACACGATTCGGGGAGCGGGTGACAAATCCTCTGGATGAAATCCCCAAGACGTACGAGGTAGAACTTGACGAGCCGTTGAGCGATTCGAGCCGTGTGTTGCTTGAGTCGGCAATGCATTTGAAGGACGGAACAAAATTGAAACCGGCGTTTCTCAAACAAACCTCTGCCAACAAAAAAGAATGGGAAGTAACCATCCACGAAGGGAAGAACAGGCAGATACGGAAAATGTTTTCTTTTGTCCGCTGCGAAGTTGTGCGATTAAAGCGGTTGAGTATCGGGAGTATTCTGTTGAATAATTTACGAGAGGGAACAACCAGGCCCCTCAACGCCGGGGAAGTCGACTCGATCATGAGCTGACGTATGTTGCTAATCGCAAGAGCATTCCGTAATTTAATTCGGTTTTGAAATTCATTCATATTTATTGTGAGCCCTCCTTGAGTATACTCGTTGTTGGTTCAGTTGCACTGGATTCGATAGAAACACCTTTTGGCTCCGCTAAAAACGCCCTCGGCGGTTCCGCCACATATATTTCAGTGGCAGCAAGTTATTTTACCGCTCCGATCCGCCTTGTTGGCGTCGTAGGAGGAGATTTTCCCCAATCGGGAACTGAGTTCTTAAATAGCCGAAGCATTGATCTTGAGGGGCTGGAGGTTGTTAAAAGCGGAAAAACATTTCACTGGTCCGGTAAATATCATTACGATCTGAATAACCGCGACACGCTCGCCACGGATTTGAATGTGTTCGAGAAATTCGATCCGAAAATTCCGGATAAATACAAAAAGAGCACATACGTTTGTCTTGGGAATATCGACCCGGTTTTGCAGCGGCGAGTGCTTGAGCAGATCGAGACGCCCAAGCTTGTTATTTGCGACACGATGAATTTCTGGATCGAAGGAAAGCCCGAAGCGTTGAAAGAAACACTGCGTCTGATCGATGTAATTATTCTGAACGATTCAGAAGCGCGCTTGCTTTCCAAGGAACCAAATCTCTTGAAAGCAGCCCGCACGATACGCGGCATGGGCCCGACAATTGTCATCATAAAAAAAGGTGAGCACGGAGCGATGCTCATCACGGAGAACACTATTTTCTCCGCTCCGGCTTATCCGATGGAAAATATTTTCGATCCGACAGGAGCCGGGGATACATTTGCCGGCGGGTTTGTGGGATGGTTGGGTAAAACGGATGACCTCTCAGAAGGAAATTTGAAGAAAGCCGTAATTTACGGAAGCGCAATGGCATCGTTCTGCGTGGAGAAATTCAGTCTGGAAGGCTTGCGAGACCTGACATATTTACGAATTCAGGATCGCTTCCGCGCTTTCCTTGCTCTCTCGCAGTTCGATTGTGATTAAGGGGAATGGATGGTTTCTATTGAATGGCGCAATGGGGTATTTTGTTTTATCGATCAAACAAAGCTGCCGCATGAAGAGTTGTATGTTGAAACCGATAATTACAAAGTTGTCGGCGAGGCAATCCGCACATTGCAAATCCGTGGCGCGCCTGCAATAGGCGTTGCCGCTGCATTCGGAATGGTACTTGCAATACAATCACCGGCCGTTGATTCCCTCCGCAAACTCAACGAAGAATTTTCGGCTGCATTTAATTTTCTCTCTCAAACACGTCCCACCGCTGTAAATCTTTTCTGGGCACTTGAACGCATGCGCCACGCATTTGACCAGAATAACCGTGCGGATCTTCCCAACATGCGCCGGTTGTTGCTCAATGAGGCGAAAGAAATTCTCCGGGAGGATGTTGAGGCATGTACGAAGATTGGCGAGTACGGCGCCTCACTGATTCAATTCCCTTCATCCATTCTGACTCATTGCAATACCGGTGCGCTTGCGACTGCCGGCATTGGAACAGCGCAGGCGGTAATAACTACTGCAGCGAATAAAGGAAATGTTTTGCGCGTATTTGCGGATGAGACACGGCCGCTCTTTCAGGGTGCACGGCTTACTGCATGGGAGTTGATGAAAGCGGGAGTGAACGTCACGGTAATTACCGACGGTACCTCCGGCCTGTTGATGCAGTCCCGGCAAATTGATCTTGTTATTGTCGGGGCTGATAGAATTGCTGCCAACGGCGATACCGCAAACAAAATCGGAACATACGTGCTTGCTGTGCTGGCCCGGCAGCATGGGATTCCGTTCTATGTTGCCGCTCCTACAACTACAATCGATTCAAGCATGAGGACGGGTAGAAATATTCCC
>JBKJJX010000046.1:0-15374 GCA_046597825.1 Bacteroidota bacterium
AAGAAACCTCAATATTCAACTCCTTACCCATGCCGTATCGAAAGTATGTCTCCATCCTTCACGATGTATTCCTTTCCTTCTAACCGCCAATGTCCTGCTTCTTTTGCTTTCGCGAACGAGCCGTTGTGTTTGATGAAGTCGTCATAGGGAACCACTTCGGCGCGGATGAACTTCGTGACAAAATCCGAGTGAATGACACCGGCCGATTCCTGCGCCGACATTCCTTTGCGGATTGTCCACGCCCGGCATTCGTCTTCGCCGACGGTGAAGAAGGATTGTAAGCCGAGCAGCGCATACGCTTCGCGAATCAATGTGTCGAGCGCCGACTCTTTGATGCCATATTCTTCCATGAACATTGCCGCTTCCTCTGCCGCCAACTCGGAGAGTTCCATTTCTATCTTGCCGAAGAAGGAAATTATCTTCGCGTGTTTGCCTTCATGCTTCGCCACGATCTGCTTGACGATCGCTGCCGCATCGTTTCGCTGTGACTCGTCGAAGTTCAATGCGATGAGCATAGGCTTGACGGAAAGAAGTTGATACGTTTTGAGAATGTGTAATTCTTCGCTTGAGAATTCGAAATCACGGAGCGGCTTCGTTGCGTTCAGCGTTTGATGACATTTCTCCAATACAGGAATTTCGCGCTTGCTTTGTTCGTCGCCCGTCTTCATTACCTGTTTCTTGATTCTGTCGAGCCGCGTTTCAATCACCGCAAGATCCGACAGGATGAATTCCGTTTCGAACGCCGCAATATCCCGCTCCGCATCGATGGAACCCTCAGGATGCGGTACGGCGTCATTCGCAAAGAGGCGAACGACCTGAACGAGCGTGTCATTCGTTTTCACGCTTGCGAGGAAATTGGTTGTGAATTGTGTCGATCCCGTTTCTCCTTTTTTCAGTCCGACAACATCCACGAACTCGATGGTTGCGTTGACCGTGCTTTTGGGAGAAAAAAGCGCCGAGAGTTTATCCAGACGGTTGTCCGGAATTTTTACGATTGCGTGATGCGTCTCCGCTTTCGCGAGCGCCGTGGGATCGAGATGCGTTTTGGTAATCGTCTGAAAGAGAGTGGACTTGCCTGCGTATGGCAAGCCAACAATGCCGATTTGCATGGGTGTGCCTTGATAGTGATGGAAGTTGGTGAATGAAAGATACGAAACGAGGAGCAGTATTGTATACGAGCTTCGGTGAATCTGTTGCGAATCTGTCGTTACAAAGCGCTGATTGTAACTCCACCGCCTTTTCCTTACCTTGAATGCGCCAACTACATCATCACCTTTCATTTCCTCCTTCATAATCTGAGATTTACCATTCATGGGTTTTAATTGTGGAATTGTCGGGCTTCCGAATGTCGGAAAGTCCACGTTGTTTAATGCAATAACTGCTGCCGGCGCCGAAGCGGCGAACTATCCTTTTTGCACCATCGATCCCAATGTTGGAGTCGTGACGATTCCCGATGAGCGAATTGATGTGCTGGTGAAGATGTATAACCCGCCGAAGATTGTTCCCTCGGCTATTGAGTTTGTTGACATTGCCGGACTCGTAAAAGGCGCGAGCAAAGGCGAAGGATTGGGCAATCAATTTCTTTCACACATCCGTGAAGTGGACGCGATTGCGCATGTCGTACGTTGTTTCGACGATCCGAACGTTGTACACGTTGATGGGAATGTCAATCCGAAACGGGATGTGGAAGTCATCGAAGCCGAACTGATTTTCAAAGACCTTGACACAGTTGAAAAGAAGAGGAACGAAGCCGAGCGGAAATCCAAGACCGGCGACAAAAAACTGAAGACGGAATACGAATTCTACGTTCGTGCATACGAGCATCTTCTTTCAGGAAGATTGATGCGGTACTTCGAAACACAGAATGATGATGAGAAGATGTGGCTGCGTGATATACATCTGCTTACAAACAAACCGGTGATGTACGTATGCAATGTGCACGAGAAGGAAGTCAATGCCGAGAACGACTACGTGAAGGCTGTCCGCGAGATTGCCGCGAAAGAAAGAGCGAAGGTCGTAACTGTCAGCGCCGCGGTTGAAGCTGAAGTGGCCGAGCTCCCGATAGAAGAACGTGCCGGATTTCTTGCAGAACTTGGGTTGAAAGAATCCGGGCTCAACAAAGTCGTGCGCGAGGGGTACGACCTCCTTCATCTTATCACATTCTTTACCGCCGGGCCGAAGGAAGTGCATGCATGGACGGTACGGAAAGGATCAACCGCCCCACAGGCTGCCGGAGTTATCCACTCGGATTTTGAAAAAGGATTTATCCGTGCTGAGATAATAAAATATGATGACCTTACCCGGCTTGGCTCGGAACAGGCAGTAAAAGATAGTGGATTGCTCCATATTGAGGGAAAAGAGTATCTGGTTGCGGACGGCGATATCGTCCACTTCCGATTCAATGTTTGATTCTTTATATAGACTTAGTATCTTCAATCCCAATTCATACATTCATTTTTTAGGAGAGAGTATATGTTCCCCACACGAGTGTTGCAGGGCATCTGTGGTCTGGCCCTCGTAATAATTATGACGAATGGCTGTAAGAACGATAGCCCGACGACTCCGGGCGGCGGAACTACTGCGTTTTCCGTTTCGAATTCATCTCCAAGTGTGACTGTAGGAACAAGCGTTCAAGTTACTATTCGCGGGGGACGCTCACCGTACACGGTCGAGCTGCAGCCTGATACAAGTCTTGCTGCTGTAACATTAGGCGATTCAGTTCTCACAATTTTAGCGAAATCAGCTGGTGTTACAAGCGTTCGTGTGAAAGATGCGGATACAAATCGTGTAACGATTACTGTAACTGTTACCGGATCAATTACCTTCGATTTGTTCCCGCTGACTGTAGGCCGTAAGTTCAGATATGTTGGATATGCAACTGCGGCAGGCAGCGGTTCACGAATTGCAGATCCAAGCGGTGTGTACCGGACAATCTGGACAATTCTTACCAATGCAGCTCCGTCGCCCCTGGGTGGAACCGCAACTGCAATTCAGGATAGCACCACCGGCTCATTTTTGCCCGCGGGTGTGTACGCCGTCCGCACATTGCTCGTGCAAAAATCCCCGGCCGGCGATTACAGTTTCCTTCAGACGATCGGGCCTTTCAAACGCGCATTTGGAATACCAACCGGTACAAGTGCAGCAGATACCTTAAAGTGGTTTGCTGTCGCACGTCCAAGTCTGGGTGTGAACGTTCAGTGGTCAGTGTTTGATTCGACGTTCACCGGTGCTTCCAGCACGCTTGTTCGACTGGAGATTTTTGGGAAGATTGAAGCGGTGGAGACGATCACCGACAGCAGTGCGTCGCATGCAACGCACGTTGTGTATCGTTCGCGTACCTGGCGGAAAATTACCGCCGGCGGATCAGTTGTACAGGATGATGCAACCACATCACGATTGTGGCTTGAAAGAAACGTGGGACCAGTACAAGTTCGCATCGTAGAAGACACCGAAAACATCGGTCACCTCAGGGTGATGCAGTCAAAGAATTTCTAATCTACTGAAAGGGACTCCGGACTAAACGGAGTCCCTTTTTTGTTTTGCCAACCCACCCTCTAGTTCCGTTTCAACGACTTCAAGGAAATTGATATGCGGGAAAAATCCCTTACGAAAGGTACGCGGTTTATTTTCGCGCTTGTGTTTGCTTTTGGAATCTGTCTTCACTCCACAGCCTTTGGTCAAAACAACGGCATAATCCGGGGCCGGGTCACCGACAAGAAAACAGGTTCTGCCTTGCCCCTTGTGAACGTGGTAGTGAAAGGGACTGCCCACGGAGATGCCAGCAACCCGGCTGGTGAATTTGAAATTAGAAGTCTGCCACCCGGAACATATACACTGGTTGTAACATTGGTGGGCTATGAAAGCCAACAGATTACGGACGTCGTTGTCTCCGCCGGTTCCGTCATCGCCCGCAATATTTCGATAGAAGAGTCATCCGTACAGATTGGCGACGTGACTGTGTACGGCGCTTCCATGCGCGGCGAAAAAATTACGGATGCCCCTGCCGCAGTTTCTGTGCTCTCGCCCGCGGAGATCAAGCTGAATGCGATGAGCGGACAGGTTCCAAAACTCCTCGAGAGCATGCCGGGAGTCGACATCGCACAGAGCGGACTCAATGATTACAATGTGAACACGCGGGGATTCAATAGTTCGCTCAACCGTCGCTTGCTTGTCTTGTTAGACGGACGCGACCTTGCAGTTGCGTTTCTCGGTTCGCAGGAATGGAATGGCCTTTCGGTTCCTGCAGAAGATCTTGGCAAGCTTGAGCTTATTCGCGGCCCGGGCTCTGCCCTGTACGGTGCGAATGCTTTCAATGGTGTGATCAATATTCTCACTCCAAAACCCAAAGACGTTGCCGGTGGAAAAGTGACAATTGCGGCGGGGGAGAAAAACACGCTGCGGGCAGATGTTCGGTATGCGGCGGTTGCCGATCGTTGGTCGTACAAAATAAACGCGGGGAGATTTCAGGGCGATACATGGAGTGTTTCGCGGCCCAGTTCAGTGAACGGGGTATTGTCGTTCCCATTTGATTACGAAGGGTTGAATCCGTTTCTGAACGCGGAGGTTGTTCCGCTCAACAGAGGAAAAGTTGCTTCGACGTACGGTTCCGCCCGGGTTGATTACGATGACTATGATGCAGCAACAACAATCACCGGCGAAGCCGGCATAACCCAGGTGGAAAACGAAGTGCTTGTAACCGGAATCGGCCGTGTGCAGATTCCGAAGGCAATCAAGCCGTGGGCAAGAGTAAGCTACAATTCGGATCATTTGTTTGTGCAGGGGTGGGGCACGGGCAGGTCTTCTCTTGAGCCTCAACTTTCGCTCTCAACCGGTTTGCCTCTTGACGAAAAATCTTTCATAACGCAGTTGGATGCTCAATATCGTTTTTCGGCGCTTGATGACCAGCTGTTCGTCATCATCGGCGGGTCGCAGCGATTTCAGTCTGTCGATACAAAAGGAACTCTCACCCTCGATGCCCACCACGATAATCTGAGCGGACTGTACAGTCAGATTGAATACAGATTTATTGATGAGCTGAAGGCGATCATCGCCGGGAGGATTGACAGAAGTACGCTGGCCAACAGCCAGTTTTCTCCAAAAGTCGCTCTCGTGTGGACTCCCATCGTCGGACATTCATTCCGGGCAACATTTAACAAGGCATTCCAGGCGCCGAATTATTCCGAACTGTTTCTGAACGTAAAGCATCCGATTAGAAATCTGGTATACTTCGGAAATGAAAATCTGGTTGTAGAAAAAATTACCGGATACGAAATCGGGTACAAGGGAATTTTTGGAGAACGGGTCTACGTCACGCTTGACGGCTACTATAATCAACTGAAAGATTTCATCACGGATCTTGCGCCATCGGTGAACCCGAAGTATCCCGGACAAATTACGCTTCCGGGGGAAACCATTACGCGCACTGTATGGTCGTACGGCAATGCAGGCGAGGTGAACGAATCAGGGTTTGAGTTGGGTGTAAATTATTACGTGGATGAGTTTCTTTCGTTCAACGCAAATTATTCATTCTTCGATTTCAAAATTCTCAGTCAAAACGCCAACGACGTGCTGCTGCCCAACGCACCGAAACATAAAGCGAATGCGGCAGTGAACTACCAACGCGATAATTATCAGATTGGCGTTTCCGTGAAGTACATCCCTCGATACGATTGGGCAGCCGGCATTTATAAGGGCCCGATTCTGACGTACACGCTGGTAAACCTGAGCGCTTCATATCAATTTACCCATCAGCTTGGGCTGACATTAAATGTCACAAATCTGCTCGATCGCCGGCACTATCAAATCTTCGGCGGTTCATTGATTGGAAGGAGAGCTGTGGTGGGAATGACGTTTACCATTTAAGCGGGAAGTATTTCAGAAATCCTGTGCATGCCCGTTATCACCCGCGTCCATTGCAATTTGGGACGGTTTCAGGTGTGCTGGTAAATCAAGCAGGTCGTAATAAATGTCTTCGATCAGGGCAATCTGTTTGCGCTGGTCAAACAAATCCTCAACCCTCTTCCTCCCGGCCTTCCCCATTTTTTCCCGCAGCTCGCTGTCGGCACCAAGCAGTTCGATTGCATCAGTCAACTGCGGCACGTTACGCGGTTTGATATAAATCCCTGTTTTCCCGTCAACCACAATATCTAACACTCCATCGCAGTTTGTAGAAACCACCGCCCGCTCCATCGCCATTGCTTCAATTAAGACAACACCAAAGGCTTCCGCGTGGGAGGGAAACGTGAAAACATCGAACGATGCCATGACATCGGGAATATCTTTTCGGTAGCCGGTGAACTGAACGACACCATCGAGCCCGAGAGTTTTGGATAATGATCGGATCCGTTGTTCGTACACCTGCTCACCAAGGCTCGCCTCTCCGACAATTAGAAAACGAATGTTGCCGTATCTCCGGTTCAGAATATCCGCCGCTTCAAGGAACTCTTCGTGGCCCTTTCCCGGCGAGAACCTTCCGACGAACCCGATCACAAATGTTTCATCCTCAAATCCAAATTCCAGCCGTACACGTTTGCGGCTCACATGTGCCAACGAAAAAATTTCCGTGTCAACGGCATCGTGCAGTGTCATAACATGATCGGGACTGACCGGAGTTGTGTCCAAGACATTTTTGTGAATCACGCCGGAGATGGCAAGCACGCGATCGACGTTTGAATAGATGAACCGATGAAACGCATCCTTCTTGGTCACGTACGAACCGACGCGTTTGCTGAGAATGATGGGGCAGTGTTCGCCGGAAAGTTTTTTTGCAGGCACCATGGTAGCAAGGTCTTTTGAGTGCTGGCAATGGATGATATCGATTCCCTCACGCCGGATAAGCTGGACAAGCTTGAGAACGGCGGTTGGGTGAAGATAGCCGGTGATTTTCAACGGCAACACCGTTATGCCGGCCCTGCGGGCCTCCTCCTCAAGCCTGCTGTCCTTGCTGCAGGCAAGCCAGATGCGGTGCGTTCGGCCGCGTAGTTGTTTTGATATTTCAAGTGCCTGCAATTCCAATCCTCCCCATGACTCGGAGAAGCAGGTTTGAAGGATGTTGAGTGGTTGATGGATCAAATGTCAATGCTGGTTGTTGAAATCAAAGTAAACAAAACTCCTCGTTGGAACAACCATTGCGTTTGTAGATTGTCTTTGGTAAAATTGAATCCATGAATTATCTCTATGTGTTTCTTGGTGGTGGAATTGGAGCGGCTGGCCGCTACGTGCTGCAAGGGATTGTCTATCGATACGTCAGCTCCGGATTTCCGTACGGTACATTTGCCGTCAATCTTCTGGGTTCCTTTGCTATCGGATTTTTGATGTCGGTGTTCGACGAACGCTTCGTTGTTACGCCGGCGTTACGGATTTTTTTGACGATCGGCATTCTCGGCGGCTTCACAACTTTTTCTTCGTTCAGCTTTGAAACTGTTGCACTCCTCCGCGAGGGAAGTTATGGACTTGGAGTTCTTAACGTGGGATTGAGTGTTGTGAGCTGTCTTGTCGCAACATGGGTGGGACTGATGGCGGGCAAACTTCTTTGACTGATAACAGTGAGCGCACATGAAACTTGAGGGAGAAGGAAAACTACTCAGGATCTTTATAGGCGAGTCGGATAAGATCGACGGGCAGCCGTTATATGAAGCTCTTGTTCACAAAGCGAAAGAAAAAGGATTGGCGGGAGCGACTGTTTTGCGCGGGATAGAAGGGTTCGGTGCCGCCAGCCGTATTCATACTGCAAAAATCCTGCGCCTTTCAGAAGACATGCCGATCATTGTTGAAATAATCGATACTCAGGAAAAAGTAAACTTATTCATGCCTGAAGTGGACGATTTATTCCAACGGAGCGGCTCCGGCGGGATGGTTACCCTTGAACGCGCTGAAATTATCCGATATACACATGGGAGATAACACCGGCTCCCCCTCCTGATTTTTGAATACGCATACATCTGTCTTGTGCGTGGTTTAGAAGTTGTAGATCTTTTGGTCAAGATACATGAGCCGGGAGTTTCCATTGTCGACTAACATTTTCTGTATTTAGAAGACACAAACGTTTCCCTCCGGGCGATGCTTGGCTCATAAAATATTTCTGTCATTTCTGTTCTTTCTTACAGCGGCCGCACTAATCTCCGTTGGCAGCTCATCAGTCAGGGAAAGGATGATGAAAGAGGAATTTGTTAGTATTCAGGAATCGGGGAAAATCTCCACAACATCCTGAACGAGTTTGTCTTCATCTTTGCCGGAGGAGAGTTGCCCACGGAGCTGGCGAAGCGATCGGGCATCAAGCTCCGCACCGCTGATGTCGAATCAGAATCGGTGGCGGCGTAATACCTGTCCATGCCAGGCGGGGTAGACAGGCTTAGAGCCCTCAGTCCTTGTCTACTTTTGAAACGGACATTCCTTTCCTATATTACCTCAAAGACAAGTTACATTGTACTTACCACTTTCGAAAATTATGCCCGCACGCTCGCTTTGCCTTCTCCTGTTCGTTTCTGTCTGTTCATACAGTCAGACAATTTTAGTTTCTCCCGCTTCGCTTCGGTTTGACACACTTCTGGTCAATACGAAAGACAGCCTTTCATTCCGCATCCTCAACAATAGCACCGATACGCTGAAGGTTACGGACATCAACACAAACAAATCTGCATTCGTTGTCCGTGATACCGCTTTTGTTGTGTTGCCACATGACAGTACAAAGGTCTGGGTCTATTTTCAGACAAATCAGAACATCACATGGGATGATGTTGTGCTGATTGAGAACCGCGGTGCACGCGGGACGTTGCCTTTACGCGTGAGCGGGACTGCAAAATATGCGGGAACCGCGTACTCAACGACGCAGGGCCTGTGGGAAAATGATTTGAAGACTGCTCTTTTCAATCTTGTCAACAACCAGACTGTTCTCGGATATAATACTGCGCGGGACAGAATGTACGAAACTGTTGACGACCCGCTGAATAATGATACGTTGGAATGTGTCTACACGGGAAGAAAGATTTTTGCGCGCAACCGGACAGAAGCACAGGCGCTGAATTTCAATGCGGAACACACGTGGCCGCAAAGCAACTTCGGCAGTGCCGACCCGATGGTGTCGGACCTGAACCATTTGTATCCAACCGACGCAACGGCGAATAGTATGCGGGCAAATTATCCATTCGGCCCCGCGGTCTCCAATGTAACGTGGCAGGTTGGAGGTTCGAAGCTCGGACGCAGTCCGAACGGACAAACAGTCTTTGAACCGAGGGACATCCACAAAGGCGACGTAGCGCGGGCGTTGTTTTATTTTCTACTTCGTTACCCCGTAAATTACGGAGGATTCATGGATGCGAACCAGGAATTCTACCTGCGGCAATGGTACAACACCGACCCGGTGAGCCAGAAAGAAATTCTTCGCAACAACGCAATTGCTACATATCAGGGAAAACGCAATCCGTTCATTGACCATCCGGAGTTCATCGATCGCATCACGTACCTCCGGATTTCAACCGCACCCACATTGCAGCCGGATATTGTTGCGTCCCCGGTCTCCGTTCAGTTTTCCTCTGTTGCCTTCGGCGATTCGTCCGAGTGGAAATTGACAATAGTAAATCGAGGCAGATCGCAGTTGAGCATTTCGTCGATTACCTTGCAAAGTTCATCCGCTTCGTTTGTGTTGCTCGATGCACTAACTCAAGTGCCCGTCGATTCATTCAGACAAGTGCGAATAAAGTTCAAACCCGATCAGCCCAACCAGTCGTACAGCAATGCAATTATCGTTCAATCGAACGATCCTGCGCGGCCGAGTGTTTCAATCCCGCTATCCGGTTTATCGACCGGGGCGACTTCGGTTGCGTTCGCAAATGTTCCCTTAGAAACCCAATTGTTCCAGAATTATCCAAATCCCTTCAATCCTTCTACCACACTGTCGTTTGTCGTCAGCCATTCAGCGGTTGCATCGCTCAAAATTTTTGATGTGCTCGGAAGAGAAGTTGCAACTGTGGTCAATGAACAATTCAGTGCAGGCGAACATCGGGTAACATGGAATGCAGAATCAGCAGCAAGCGGCATTTATATGTATCAGCTTCGCGTCGATGGAACCATCATGTCAAAAAGAATGCTTCTCGTCAAATAACGTGCGCACAGTATGAGTGATACACCGAAACATGAAGTCGGTTCGATTGGATGGGTTGATCTCATTATCACACATGCTGAAGAAGTGAGGCAATTCTACAACGAAGTTGTCGGCTGGAAACACGAAGCTGTGAAGATGTCGGACTATTCGGACTTCACGATGATTGCTCCTGCCACCGGCAGGCGCAGTTGCTGCGCTCGTTGAACCGAAGTCTTGATGTTTCCTGATTCATTTTGCAATTTCTTCCGTTGCAACTATATTGACCCTAAAGTCAGGGGAGAATAAGAAATTTGTCAGATCGTGCCGGAATCAAGCCTCATTCTTTTTCTACCCGCCTTAACAATCTTTTTTGGGAAACATATCTCGGCATTTCTACCCGCGGCATTGTCGATGTGGACCACCCGGATTCATATCATTATGCGACTATGTCGTACGCCACCATTAGAAGAGTGTTGGACTTTTTGTCACTCAAGAAGGACGATGTTTTTACCGATATAGGATGTGGGAAGGGAAGAGTCCTTTGTCTGGCTGCCAGATACCGGCCGGGAAGGGTGATTGGCGTCGATCTTTCAAAAGAGTTTTGTGAAACTGCCCGGTCGAATGCAAATCGGATGCGTGGAAGCCACTCTCCGGTTGTTGTGTACAATTCCGACGCTGAGAGTTTTGACTACAGCGAAGGAACAGTGTTCCTGCTGTTCAATCCATTCGGTGCGACAACCCTCAATATGGTTCTCTCGAAGATTCATAATGATGGAAAAGGGAAGTCAGTCCGCATAGCGTACGCCAATCCGGTGCATGATGAAGTATTTGCGCGACACCTGTGGTTGCGACCGTACGAACGATGGGAAAAGGAACACTTAAACATGGAACACTCAGTTTATTTTTATCGCTCAAACGTATGAAATGGTTTTTCCTTCTGCTGATGTTTTCTCCTGCTTTCTCTCAACCTATTGAGAAAGGAACATTTCGCGAAGCAGATTTGGTGGAATTGGTGACGCTGGATTCGACAATCAGGCTTGATGTTCGGTACGCAACATCGAACAATTTTATGGGACGCAAGATGTATACGCAAGCACGTATATTCCTGCAGCGACCGGTGGCGGAGGCTCTTGTTCGCGCACATCGTGCATTGCGCTCGCAAGGTTATGGTTTGTTGGTGTTTGATGGTTACCGCCCTTGGGATGTAACGAAGAAATTCTGGGATGAGACACCACGATCTAAAAAGAAATACGTCGCCAATCCACGCCGGGGCTCGAATCACAACCGCGGCTGCGCTGTTGATCTTTCGCTGTATGATCTTCGAAGTGGAAGAGAGGTCGATATGCCAAGTCCGTACGACGATTTCACAAACAAAGCCGCTGCGGATTTCGACGGTGGAACTGTAGCCGAGCGTCGAACCAGAAAAATTCTACGAGACGCCATGGAAAATGCCGGCTTTAAGGTCAATCCCGATGAATGGTGGCATTTCGATTATAGAGATTGGAGAGAATACCGTATTCTAAACATTCCTTTTGAATGTCTGTGACAACCGCAGCCGGCAGATTCATTGACATTCAAACGAGCATTGGATATATTTTTTCCGTGTATTGTCCATATTTATGCCGTCCACTCCAACTGAAGAGAAAAGTCTCTCTCCCCCATGTCTGAACTCGACGACGCACAAGAACGAAGAAAAAAAAGCGGTGAATTTCTCCGGCTTGCCGACAAGCTATACAAGACATCCGATTTTGAGGGAGCGCTAAAGCTTGTTGTGCAGGCAATGGAGGCTGACCCGGATAATCCCTATGCGTTGGCGTACCGGGAGAGGGTCGAATACGCAATCGAGCAACGGAATGAAAAAAATGCCCCCCCTTCCACAACTTCAGTTTCTTCACAGTCTCCGTCTCCCGGACCGCAACATCCTCAGAGCAGAGAAGAGCAACTCCGTGCAGCTCAACAGATTCTTTCCCGCGAGCGCGGTACGCAGGAACCGCACATTCCATCATCCAAAGCAACCGGACAACTGCCTAAAGGACAAAGTGTTCCGGAGCCGTCCAAAGTAGAACTCAACCAGCAAGAATTTCAGTTAATCGAGTCGATTCGCAAAGCAAGCGAAGACGAGCGCCGCTTCTCCGAGGAATCACGCTCGATGATGGAGGCGGAACTCGCCCGCCAGCGAGCGCTTGTTGAAGCTGCTATCAAAAGAGAAGAGCAGCGGAAAAAATCTGATGCAGAGAGTGAGCATCAACGTGCCGAGTTAGAAGCCAGGCTTCGTGCTATTGAGGAGGAAAGCAATCGAGTTGCTGAGGAGGCCCGGAAGAAGGCGGCAGAAGTTGAGGGGCGGCAACTTGCAGAAGAGGCTCGCAGGAAGCAGGAGGAAGAACAGCGCCGCACTGCTGAGGAGGCAAGGGTAAAGGCAGAACAAGAGCTTGCGCGCCAACGTGCAGAGTTAGAAAACATCAAGGCGGGGGAAGAAGAGAAGAGGAAAGCCGCTCAGGAAGCTGTCCGGAAGGCTGAGGAAGCTCGCCAACTGGCCGAAGCCGAAATCAGGAACCAGCGCGTTGAACTGGAAGCACGCCTGCAGGCGGAAGAACAAGAGCGCATCCGGGTGACGGAGGAAATGCGCCGCCAAGCCGAAGAAGCGGCTACACGATATCGCGCCGAGCTCGAAGCGCGTCTGAATAAAGCCGATGAAGAAACGCGCCGCATTGTCGAAGGGGCGCAACGACGTGCGGAAGAAGAAGAGCTGTTGCGGTATGCCGAGGAAGCCCGCCGCAAGGAAGAGGAAGAACAGAGAAAGTTAGCAGAAGAGGCGCGTGAGCGTGCGGAAGAAGGGCGCAAACGTGTGGAAGTCGTATTGGCGCGCCAGCGTGCAATTATTGAAGCAGCGCTGAAGGAGGAAGAAAAGCGAACGGTCCGCGAAGAAGAGGAAGCGCGTCGCAAATCCGAAGAAGAAACCCGTCGACGCGTTGACGACGAAGCCCGACGTAAGGAAGTAGAAGAGACATACCGCCGTGCCGAGGAAGAGATTCGTCGCAAGCTTGAAGAAGCGACAAAAAAATTAGAAGAGGAACGAAAGCGCCACGCTGAAGAGAAGCAAGCACGCCTGATCGATGAAGAAATCCGGCGCCGGGAAGAAGGGGAACGCCGCCGTGCATTGGAAGAGGAATTACGGCACAAAGAGGAACTAAATCGACAGCACATCGAAGAACAAATCCGTTTGCAGATTGAAGAAGAACGGAAAAAAATAGAGCAGGAAGCACAAGCCCGGCTGGGATCGGATCGACTCCGTATGGAAGCAGAGTTGCAGGCAAAACTCCAGGATAAGCAGCGCAAGCTGGAAGAAGATCGCCGCCGCGCCGAGGAGGCCCTCCTTGAAAAACGGAAATCCGAAGGGGAAGACCGGCGAAGAATGGAGCAGGAGCTCAGGAAAGAAATTGAAGAAGAGCATGCTCGTCTTGCCTCGGAAGAGCGAACAGCCAAACAGAAGCCAAAACAGACCGCTGATGATGACTCTCGCCAGCGTCTGGAAGAACAAGGTCAGCTGGAAACCGAACGTCAACGGCTTGCGAAGGAAACCGAAGAAAAACAGTATGCCGAGCAGGCGCGGATAGAAGAAGAATTGAAGAATCGTCTTGAGGCGGAGCGCCGTAAGCGTGAAGAGTTGGAAGAAGTAGAAAACGCAAGGAGGAGGGCGGCGCTTGAAGAAGAGGAAACAGAACAACTCCGTCTTGAGACAGAATACCGGCAACGAATGGAGGAGGAACAGCGCCGGGCAGAGGAGGAACAACGGGCCAGGCTCGCGGCCCAACAAGAGCGTATCGAACTTGAAGCGAAAAGAAAGGCCGGGGAAGAAGCTCGTCGACGTGAGGTAGAAGACAAGCAACTTATTGAAACCAAACGCCGGCAAGAAGAAGAAGAGCAGCGCATCCGGAATGAAGAGATTGAAAAAATGAGCCGTGAGCAGGAAGAGCTCACGAAAAATCACGAAGAGGCAGTCAGAGAGGCGATTGCCGAAGGGCGTCGACTCGCCCAGCAGAAAAAACTCCGCGCATATGTCGATGCCGCTGAGGAACACATCGCGGAAGAACGTTTTGAAGACGCGATGAAGGCGATTACAAAGATCTACCTCGTCAATCCGGAGGATGAAAACGGCAAAGCTCTTGAGAAGCGCATTCATGGGGCACGGCAGACGCAGATTACGCGCAACGAAAGCACGCGTCGCTGGCGCGAAGAACATCTTCGGAAAGTAGAAACCCTTCAAAAGGAGATTGCAGAGTACAGTGTAAAGGAACGAGAAGAGGAAGAGAAACGGGCAATCCGCAAGTCAAAAGTCGATATTGTCTTGAAGAGGATTGAAGAACTGTATAAAAACCGTCAGTTCGATAAGGCACGCGCCGAGATTGAGACCGTGTACGCCATCGATCCGTCGAGCATACGGGCACAGGATTTTGAAATGGATATCCTGACCGATCTGAACCGCCGTGAGGAAGCAAGGAGGGTGTTCGAACAACGGACAAATCGTGGAGCAATCTGGAGGCGGGAAGAAGATTCCCGGGAACGTGCGATGAATGAACGCCGGGCTGAGGTTCGCAAGGAGGCGGTAGCCCTCTATCGCAGTTTTCTGAAACATACATGGGCGGAAGGAAAGCCCGGGCAAGAAGAATATGCATTGCTTGCCGCTGTACGTTCATCACTTGCCATCAGCGACGCAGATCATGGCGTCATGGAAAAAAATATTCGCACCGAGATGTATACCGATACATTGCGCACGATGTTAAAAACAAATTCCTCTTTCACCATCCTCTCTTTGACTGATGAGCTGCGGGCTTCCCTTGATATTACACTCGACCAGCACACAGGGATAATGGAACATCTTCTTACGGAAGGCGAAAATTCCGGGTAGCAATAATTTTCCCCGATAGATTTCTCCTGTACAGTACCGCCGCCAGCCACACCACGTTCATCACTCCTACATTCAGATATAAATACTCATTCATCAGATTTGTTACCGAGCAAATCGTCAGCAGGAAAAGTTCCGTGCCCAATCCCATGAAGCCTGAAATTCTCAACGCGGGCAGATTGCCGTACCAGTCAATGTCGTTACTCTGAGAATGATTCAAGCCCGCGCGAGACCATTCATCAATTTTCTTCATCAGAAAGTCCTGCCAGCCGTATAGCCACTGAAAAATAGTCTGTAGTCTCAAGGTGATTGCATCCTGCCGAAGGTCCTCCTCCCGCACTTCTTCTGTCAGTCGATTTACAGTGTATCTATCGTTCAGATGAAGAAATGCTG
>JBKJJX010000097.1:0-8315 GCA_046597825.1 Bacteroidota bacterium
GAGGAGTTTCCACGTATCTCTGTCCTGTTCAGGCAGCGCATGAACACGGTCAGCCGGGTCGTCCGCAAGTTCGTAACGCAGAAGGTCCTTATCAGATAAAAATAAATTGTTCCGCATGAGGATTATTTGCGCCGGGTTTTCTTGATGGAAGAAGGCTTTCGTTTTGCCACAGGTTTTCTTCCGGATTTTCTTTTGGCATTCAGTTGCTGACGTGCAAGCACTTCAAACGTTCGTAGCGTGTCTTTGTAAAAGTTAAACGCATTCGCCTTTGATATATCGAGATCGGCATCAGAGTTTCCTTCCCATCTCCTGCAAACATAAATAGGTTCATAGATTCTCCCGATCCGGTATTCACGCGAGATTGCAAGCCCCATCGCATAGTCTTCGCCGTAACTGACGTTGGGAAGATTTATTTTTCTGAAGACAGGAGTAAAAAATGCTCTCGGCGCGCCAAGTCCGTTGATGCGAAGAGCGTTATTTCGCCCATTGTCCGGAGTCCATTCTTTATGATCAATAATGCCGGGAGGGATTTCTTCCAGATTGAAATTCGTCATCTGATACGAACCGATAACCATCGAGCACTGCTCTGCATAAAAAGTATCGACGACTCGCTGGAGAGTCTTGCCATCTTTGTAAAGATCGTCGCTATCAAGCTGCACGGCAAACCTTCCGCATCGCGCATCGTGCGCTGCTTCATTCCAGCAGCCGCCAATTCCCAGGTCTTGCCGTTCGGGAATGATATGAATAAGGCGGGAATCTTTTGCCGCATATTCTTTTAAGGCTTCGGTCGTTCCATCGGACGAATGATTATCAACCACAATCAGATTAAACTTGAATGTCGTCACCTGATTGAGCACCGAATCAACGGCGTCTCTGATTGTCTTTACGCGGTTCCTTACAGGGATGATAACTGAAGCCTCGACCGCGAATGTTCCTTCTTTCAGATTCACTTCTTTGAAGGCGGGTTTCAGGTATGCGCCGATTTTCTTCAAATGATTCGTCGCTGCTACTTCCATCTCCACCTGGACCTGACGATTCTTTGGATCGACATAGTCGAATAACTTCTCGCCGGATCTTCGCAGGTCGCTTTCAATCTTGCTGTAAAGAAATTCTCCGATGCGCGTGACCAATTCGCGTCGTGATATTGCGAGACGAACCCCGTACCATCCCGCAAACTGGTAACCGGATGAATCAAGAGAACTCACCGCATCTTTTAGCGCGCCGCTCCTCATCATCACAACAGTGCCGAAGTTGAAATCATCACGAATGCTTCCCGGTTGATAGTCGGTGAGAGGATGCGATGTCCGGGCGCTCATCTTGATGTCGTAGTAATCCGAATACAACAATCCGGCATTTGTCATACCGGCAACATTGAGAAATCTCTCCAATCCGAATTGCCCGAACTCAATAGCGGTATCATGGAGAAAGAAAAGAGAAAACGCGGTCGATGATTTTCTTGCCATCATCCCCATCGTCTTTGAGCCGATAAGTGATTGGACAGCAAGAGTTTCGCAGCCTTCGATTGGCTGCAGTTCTTTATCAGTCGTGAGCAGGAAAATCTTTTGGACTAACCCTGATTGGTTAAGTTGCCCAACGGCGGATCTGGTAAAGTGTTGTCCACTGTAAGGGAGGAACGCAGTTATTGGTCGCGGCATATTGATATTCTATTCAGATGAACATTCAAGATGGTTTCTTTTTTCCAAAATCGGCATCGATCTTTACGAGCCCTGCAACAATGAATCCGGGAATGGTTGATGCGACAACCCAGACAAAGAAATCGCGGTACCCAAGCGTTTCCTGAAGCCAGCCGCTGAACATTCCGGGAATCATCATGCCCAACGCCATGAAGCCAGTACAGATCGCATAGTGCGCCGTTTTATGTTCGCCTTCGGAAATCATAATCATGTACAGCATATACGCGGTGAATCCGAAACCATAGCCAAATTGTTCCACCGCAACGGCCGCATTAATCAGAAACAAATCCGTCGGCTGAGCGTGCGAGAGATAAATGAACGCTACGTCAGGCAAATGAATGGCAAGCACCATTGGCCAGAGCCATGCCTTCAACCCGCCGCGAGAGGCAACGAATCCCCCGAGCAAACCACCGAGCGTGAGGGCAATAATGCCAATAGTTCCGTACACAATTCCCACTTCGCTTGTGGTCAGGCCCAATCCCCCTTTATCCCGCGCGTCGAGAAGAAACGGTGAGACGAGCTTTACAAGTTGCGCCTCGGCGAACCTGAACAACAAAAGGAAGGCAAGAATCGGCAGAATATTTTTCTTCTTAAAGAAGAGAATGAATACGCGAAAGAATTCCGGCAGAACGCCGGATGAGTTTTCATGAAGCGTCGGCTTGTCGCTTGCAGGATATGGAAGGATGAATTTATGATAGATAAAGAACAGGATGAAGAGTGCAGCGAGTATTCCGAATGTAACGGACCAGGCGAACGCAATACCGCGGGTCACTTCAAACTGCCCGGCAATAACGACGAGAATTCCCTGCCCGGTTATCATCGCAACGCGATAGAACGTACTCCGCACTCCGACCAGTGCCGCCTGCTGGTGTTGTTCCAATGCCAGCATATAGAAGCCATCAGCAGCAATGTCATGCGTTGCAGAACTGAACGCCATCAGCCAGAAAATGGCGAGTGTGTACCGGAAAAATCCCGGCATCGGAATCGTCAGCGCCACGCAGGCAAGCGCAACACCGATTACAAATTGGGTACCAACGATCCAAAGTCTTTTGGTTTTCAGCAAATCTACAATCGGGCTCCACAATGGCTTGATCACCCAGGGCAGATAGAGCCAGCTCGTATACAGCGCAATGTCTGTGTTTGAAATCCCCATGCGCTTGTACATAATTACGGAGACAGTCATAACAACGACGTACGGCAGACCCTCCGCAAAATACAAACTTGGCACCCATGCCCAGATGTTTCGTGATGAGGCTTGCCTGGTGGTCATAGCGCTTTCCGTTTTATTGTTCGACATCCGATCAGATGCATCACTGTCGTGGTGCCCATGGTGAACGGTTCTTCTTGTTCAAACTGAAATCCAATTCTTCTGTACCAGTCCAACGCTGCAAGATTTTGACTCATGACGCCCAGCCATATGCAATCAACACCAAAGGTACATGCGTACTCTTCCACCGCGTCAAGAAGTTTCGATCCGATTCCCTTCCCCTGATGTTCGGGCAACACGTAGAGAGATTGAAGGTAGAATTTCTTCTCATCAGAATTGAAACTTGTTTTCGCAAAACCGGCTGCGTGCGATTCGTTCGCGGCGATAAACCCTCTTGCCGTAGGAGAGTTGCACAACTCAGTGAGCTTTTCAATTGTATACGATTCCTCCCAAAACTTCCGGATATCAGCTTCGGGAATAAAGCTGCCGTATGTTGCAAGCCAGGTCGTTAACGCTATGGTTCGAACTGCAGGAAGGTCGCTGACAGTCCAGGGATGAATCTCTAACTCAATCTGTGGAGCGAAATTATTCGTCACAGTAGTCAAGGAAATCCTCAATCCCGTCGACAATGCGTTTGGCAAGCAGCTTGCGGAAATCATCATCCATGAGTTTCATCTCATCTTCTGGATTGGAGATGAACGCCGTCTCCACCAGTGCCGTTGGAAATTCCGTCGGGCCGTTTAATGAAAAATTAAAACTGCCAACATTGCCTAACGTATCAAGGCCGGTTTTCAACACCTGCTGAAGAATAAATTGCGAAAGAGGACGGTAGGCAATGTGTTTGTAAAAAGTGCCCGCTCCCTTTGTCAGTGCAGGATCGGTTGTAAGTCCGATGGAGTTTGCGTGAACGCTGATCAACATATCGGCGCCGCCCGTGTACGCACGCATGAAACGATCTGTCATTCTGATGTTTGTATCGTCTGGACGCGTTAGAATAACTCTTGCGCCTTCATTTTCAAGAATCTCTGTCAGATGCCGGACGACAGCAAGCGTGATCTCTTTTTCATAAACTCCTGTTGATCCGACTGCGCCATGGTTCTCGCCGCCATGTCCGGCATCGATTGCAAACGTGAGTGCTTTCAGTTTCAATTTTTCCGGCTGGTGGCGGACTCTGATTTTCAGAGCATTCCCTTCATACGCGATTTCATAACCCCAGATCTGTTTGTGCTTCAGTTCGATGGTGAGACGGAAAACATCCGACTCAACCTGTTCGTAGTAGACGTTCTTGATTTCTTTCGTCGTCAACTGCTGTGTAATCCAGTTTGTGTTGGATGTCGCTCCGAAAATATCCACGACAATGCGGCTTGGATTCATTTCCTGCACTGAGGCGTATGGAAGTTTATCATTCAAACTCAACGAGACAACATCCATTTTTTCTTCAGGCGAGACTGTCATATCTCCGGTAAGAGACTTGGGCAGGAAGGTTTCATCAGGTTGAAGGTCGACGTAAATATCTTCAATCCAGACAATATGGTTTTCCGCGAGCTCAACACGATACATGTTGCTGACCTTACCGGTAATCCTGAGCCGGATGCCAGGATTGATAATCGAAAACTTGTAGCCGCCAAGCCTGTCCTCGCCAAGACCAGTGTTTAAATACGGACGCTCGCCTTTGGTGACTCCGACAAGTGGCAGTTGATACGGCTTGAATGAAACATGAGCGTACGAAGATTTTGTAACCGTACTATCTTTCCCCAGCAGCTTGAACACAATCGGCTGACTGAGCAACGTGTCAGTCGATTTGACTTTGTACGTACCACGATAAATTCCGGCAATTCCTTTCCCGGTCACCTGCCGTTCCTTCATCGGAATCCCATTCATAAAACTCGCCTTGCCGCCCGGCGTACCTTTAAACTGCACTTCAAGAACGTCACCTTCTTTCACCCACATATCCTGATAGGGTTGCATCATCGTATCTTCAATGCGCAACGTGTCGGCGGGCGTTGCTTCAGTCGGTTTTGAACGATTGATGAGAAAGGCTCTTGATACAATCGAACCGGATGGATCGCTTGAAGTTATTATGAAGGGATTTGCGCCTACAGCCAGAGTCAGTTTTCCGCAGAATGCGCCGGACGGATAGACTTTATAACTCTTCCCGTTCACAAACACTTTGCTGTCCGGTGCAGTGCTTGCCGAGAGCCGGTACGTTGAGGTTGGTGTCTCGACGGTATCTTTTTCGGGAACTACCAGCAGGATAAAATTCAGACGAGGAGGAACTATTTGGGCGACGGACATTACGTTGCCGGTCAGAAACAATATCAACAAACCAATCTTTTTCATTACAAATTCCAATTTGCTATTGTTGGTCTCGTTAACGCTTGGGACAGGGCTCAATAAATTCTCATTATCCCGGAGTGTGGGAAATAATGAGCGAGAATCTTCTCGTGCGGGTAGCCTTTTTCTCCCATCACTGCCGCGCCAATTTGGCAAAGGCCGACTCCATGTCCCCACCCCGCGCCGCGAAGAACAAACCGTCCCGGAAGGCCGTTTACAACCTCAAATTTCTCCACGATAAACGCCGAGCTGTAAAGATGCGATGAGGAAAGCGTTCGCCGGATTTCCAATTCTTTTCCGATGACAAAGGCCTTTTTTGTTCCGACGATTTTCAGTTTGACCAGGCGTGAAGATTTCCCCCTCTCAACAGGAATAAGGTCAACAATCCCGCCGAAATCAATACCACTCCTGTGCCGAATCAGGTCGGCTATTTCAGCCTGACTATATTCAACCGTCCACCTGAAAAAATCCGTCGTCTCCTGATCGTACTTCAGCAGAACTTGCGAAAGAATTTTCTTGTCGGTGGTATTGCAGAATGCATCCGGGCTCGAACGAATCCACTGCTCGGCGTTTTCTTCTTTCGAGAACGTCAGATCGAAGGTGGTTGTTTCGTTCGGCGTATCGACGACCTTTGCCAGGTAAGGAAAGCTGACCGGCTCCCAGACATTCTCGAATGTCTCAGTTACTCCGCCGCATGATTTGGAGAAACGGGCGTCGCATACTTTATCATCAAACATTACAACTTCGCCCTGCGTCGCTTTCACTGCGTGCTGCACGGAGTCCGTATATGCTTTCGTAACTCCCTGGTAGCGCTGGCAGTGATCGTCTGCGCACACATCGAAAAGCTCATGGTCTTCACGGTCATACCAGCGAATGCGCCCTATAGCGCTCTCAAACAATGACTGATACTTTTCTTTTCCGGCTTTGAGTTCACGGGATTTTTCCAGCTGGGCAATCAGCCAGCTTCGGGAAGTTATTGCATGCGCTTTTAACAACTGCATCGACGAATCAGCGCTCATCTCAGATGAGATAACGCTTTTGAGATACTCTTCGATACTCACGACATTGATCGCCGTAATCGTGTTGCCGGTTTTGATGAACTTTAGCCCGCCGACGAACCGCTGATCCTCTTTTCGCTGCCAGTGGAATTGAACGCCGATTGTAACATCGTTCAGCACAAACGATGAGTCTGCAGTGTCGGGCAAAAGTGTGAACCCGGACGGAAAGGTGAAGGTAGCATCAGAGTTTTCAATAACTATTGAATCTTTTGAAACGCGTGCACTACACTCGCCTGTTAGAACCTGGCTGTTCTGTTGAGGGGAAAAATTTCCCTCAAGAAAAAAATGAATCTCCGGTTGAGTGAAAATGCCAACAGAAATAAGCGGGACAGAATTCTTGAAGTTCAAGAGAAGGAAAGAAAATTGACATGAATCAGTGTGGATTCGTGTTCAATATAAAAACTTTGGGGTGAAAATAAACGAAAAACCCGCCGAGCTTAACTCTGCGGGTTCAAGGATCCATCGCGTAAAAAGCCGTACTACTCTGTGAGAACTCTTTGCTTCCCTAAAGTGTCTCCCTCCTCCTTGATTCGATCTCTAATAACTTGCTGCATCCAAACCTGGTAACCTTTCATTCGTCTCCGTCGGGCTATCATTTTAGCTTTTTCAATCAGCTTGGGAGAGAGAGATCGGGACGACCGAAAATGCTTTGACATGAACCGATTTTCCCCATGCCGACTTGTCATCTGCTTGACGGATAACAATCTCATCAATTTCTCTTTCAGACAATTTAATTTTAGTTTTTTTCATATTGGCCATCCAGTGATAATCCGAACGATCTAGTTTGGTTTAAGGTGAAAGATAATTTTTATTCGTCTTCCTCCATTGGAACGACCTATCAATTGAAATCGGTCTGCATACTTCTTATTTGGAAAGATATCTCGATCATTGAAGAATGTCTGATATGCTTCCTCGAAGGAGATTCCATGTTCAGATAGTTTATCATTCTCCCAATCGTATTCAAACTCCGAAGGAAGAAATGTCTTCCAGTTCGTCATTCCTTAGTTAGTTGATTCCGGTTGAAAGTTCATCACCTCTTCAACAATCGTGTCGACAATCTCCGATTCTTTCACTTTACGGATGACAACGCCTTTACGATAAAGAATACCAACCCCTTTGCCTGCTGCAATGCCGATATCCGCTTCGCTTGCTTCGCCGGGGCCGTTGACAACACAGCCAAGCACTGCAATCTTCACGGGCTTCTTCACTCCTTCGAGGCGTTCTTCCAGTTGTGCCATGATGGCGAACAGATCAACCTCAAGTCGTCCGCACGTGGGACACGCGATCAGTTCAACATTGCGGGATGCAAGGCTGAGCGAGCGAAGAATTTCTTTGCCGACTTCGATTTCCTTCACTGGCTCATCCGTCAACGAAACACGGATTGTATCACCGATTCCTTCGGCAAGCAGCGTTCCGATGCCGACAGCGGATTTGATTGTGCCGATTCTTGTTGTTCCCGCCTCGGTAACGCCGAGGTGCAATGGAATATCGGTCCGCTCCGCGACCAAACGGTATGCTTCAATCATCAACCGGACGTCAGTGGATTTGACCGAGATGATCACATCCTTGAATCCGAATTCATCACAAATGCCGACGTGGCGCATTGCGCTTTCATACAACGCCTCTGCAGTCGGGTATCCATGTTTTTCCAGGATATCTTCTTCGAGTGACCCGGAGTTTACACCGATACGAATAGGAATTCCTTTTGCCTTGGCAGCTGTCAGTACTTCGTAGATGCGGCTCTTCGCGCCGATGTTGCCTGGATTAATCCGGACTTTTGCAACGTTCGCTTCAATCGACTTCAATGCAAAAACATGATTGAAGTGGATATCTGCGACGACCGGGATGGGGGACTGGCGAACAATTTCCGCCATGGCATCGGCGGCTTCTTTGTCATTGACTGTAACGCGCACAATATCGCATCCCGCCTCAGCGGCTTCGACGATCTGCTTCACCGTGCCGGGAATGTCGCTCGTCTTCGTCTTCGTCATCGTCTGCACGCTGATCGGAGCTCCGCCGCCA